>NZ_LLXS01000011.1:0-52007 GCF_001431585.1 Stenotrophomonas pictorum JCM 9942
TACGCAATGTCGTGGGCACCGGATCGGGGGAATCATGCGAACAGCACGAACATTGTTCAGCTCAGCTTTTCGAGCGGAGGTGTCTGGCAAGTCCTGTTTGATCCGCCGCTGCCGAAAACCGCAGCGAGGCAGATGAGTCTGACGTTCCGGCTCGCGATGGCGAATATGCCATGATTCCTGAAGGGCGGCTTTCATCTTCCGCAGTGGCAGGGACGCCACTGAATCCCTGGTCCGGCAGGGCTGATGTATCGCAACAGTGGGGGCCGGTGGCGGTGCAGGATCCGTCGCAGGGGCTGCTTGTGAAGTTGTGGACGGCGCGTGCAGATAAAAAGCAGGTGCTTTTATCTGCGGATGGTGTGCCGGAAGTGGTCATTTACACCCATGCTGAGCCGGTCAATGCGGTCACGCTTGCATTCGATCAGAACGGAAATCCGAATCTCACGGTGGGCGGCATCAGTGGTGCGCTGCTGTACTGGTACGACGCAACAAGGCCGGGCATGGAAACCACTTCGCTGCCGGCCGACCATCTCTATCCGATGCTCACGCTTGATGATGCCCGTGATCTCAACATCGCCGCGTCCGACATCATCCTGAGCTACGTGCGGGGGGGCGTGCTGCGTTATCGGCAGCAGCGTGAGCGGTTCCAGATTGAACATACACCGCTACTCGGTGACGGTGGCTCGCCGCTGACTGTGCCAGGGAAGCCGCTGCTCCACGTGAGCATGACTCGCAAACAACGTGTGCAGTGGACCTTCCTCAATACCGACAACTGGGCCATGAACCCGGCCCATGCGCTGTACTACGCGCGCACACATTCGGAGATCGGCCGGGAGCCGAGTGGGAATATCAACGATGCCAGCTACCGGGCTTGCGCCGACAAGCTGTTCGATGAAGGGTTTGGGATCTGCACCTCATTTGATCCGGCCGCGGAGAGCCTGGAGGAGTTCGAGCAGCGCATCTGCAACCTGATCGGCGGCAGCGTCAGCCGAAGCCTGATCGATGGGCAGTACTACCTGGACCTCGCCCGTGGCGACTACGACCTGGACAGCCTTCCGGTCATCACCGACGACGACATTCTGTCTTTCTCGGCGCAACCTTCAGTGCTGGATGGCGCGATCAACAGCGTCAGCGTGAAGTATTTCGACCCATGCAGGAAGGAGAGCGTCACGACGCCGCCCGTGCAGGCGCTGGGCCTGATCGACGCCTTCGGCGTGATCCACCAGACCGCCAGCTATCCAGAGATTCCGAGTGCTGCACTGGCATTGATCATCGCCGAGCGCGACCTGCGCAATACCGTTACCCCGACGATAGCCTTTGAGCTGACCTGCATGCCGGACTCGGTTCGGGCGCTGCGGCCGAACAACTACTTTCGGCTGCAATCCAAGAAGCGTCGCATCGCCGACATGGTGTGCCTGCTGGGCGAAAAGCAGGCCGGTACGCTCAAGAGCGGTGCAGTAAAGATCACTGCCGCTCAGGACATTTACAGCCTGCCGCAGACCTCGTTCGTCGAAGTGGAAAGCGGCATCGATACCAGCCCCGACCCGACGCCTTATCCCATCACTGCTCAGGTAGCGATGGAGGCGCCCTACATTGAGCTGGTGCAGCGCCTGGACCGGGCCAACCTCGACGCGCTGCCCGCCGACGTGGGCTACTTGCTGGCGATGGCTGACCAGCCTGCGCAGGGTGGCCAGAACTATGGACTGGCCGTGGCGCCGGCCGGTGGGGACTACCTGGTGGAGATGACCGGCGACTGGTGCCCGGTGGCGGTGGTTGCAGGCGATCCGGCGGTTGATGTCGTGCCCGTTGGCCAGACGGTGATTCCGGTCGCCGGCGTCGGCCGCGCCAGCCAGGTCACGCTGGGTGCGGCCGCGCTGTGGGAGAGCGAGGTCGTCCGCATCGATGCGATCGACACTGAGGCGGGCACGGTTACGGTCGGCCGCGGCTGTGCCGATACGGTGCCGGTTGAGCACGTGGCCGGCAGCCGGATCTGGGTGTACGACGAGGCGGCCAGCAGCAACATGACCGAGTACACGGATGGCGAGGCGATCGATATCAAGTTGCTGACCAACACCGCCGTCGCCCAGCTGGACCCGGCTGATGCCGTAGCCATGTCGGTCGAGTTCGCTCGGCGAGCTGTGAGGCCGTACCCGCCGGCAGCGGTGACGTTCAACGGCGAAGCATGGCCGCCGGCCCTGACCGGGCAGGTGGACGTGGTCTGGGCACACCGCGACCGCAAGGCCCAGGCCGACCAGCTGGTCGACCAGGCCGTGGCCAGCATCGGCCCGGAGCCGGGCACCACCTACACCGTGCGGTGGATCCTTGACGGCGTCGAGGTCCATGCCGAGGCCGGGATTGTGGGCAGTGCCAGCAGCTACACCCCAGCCGCTGCCGGGACGCTGCGCATCGAGATCCAGAGCCAGCGCGACGGGCTGGACAGCCTGCAGGTGTACCGGCACACGGCGGAGTACATCCCGACGCCGTAGGCCATAAAGCATTACGAGCGGTGTTGGTTATATGGGTAGGAATTCCCTGACATGTCACTGCTGACTCTTCTGATATCAGAAGCGGTGCAGGTGTGGGAAGGTTGGGCTGCCAGCAACGGCGGTGCCGGCTTCCAGCCAGGCCATCCACCCACCGGGCTACCGCAGGGATGCGGAGCTGCTGGAGGCCAGCAACGACGCATTCCCCGCGTCGACCCGGTCCCTACCTCCCCAAGAGGGCCGGGCGCTGGCTGCAGTATTGGTGGCTATACAAAGCCCTGGAGCTCTCCCTCCGGGTGCACGCCCAGCTTGACCAGCCAGGTGGCGACCAGCTCGATGATTGCGACTTCGTCCTCCGGATACTGGTCGATAAGCCGCTCTTCGACCTCGTCGCAGATCTCCCAGAACTGCGGCGCTTCCCCGTACTGCTCGAGCGCGTGACTGATCTCGTTGAACGCCAGTTCGTAATCAGCGTGCTGTTGGCTCATCTGCCTTGCCCGCTCCGACGCAAGCCAGCTCCTCAATAAGGCTGCTTACCTGGTCATGGAAGTGGTCGAAATCCACCATGGCGACGCGCGGTTCGATTACTTCGACCTCACCTGCAACAATTTCGGCGATATCTCCGGCCAGCGCGGTCTCTGCTTCCGGCTTCATGCGCAAAGCCAGATCCTGCAGCCACTGGTCCAGCTCTTCTCGGGTCAGCTTGGTGGTCATGAGGGGATCCTATGCCGGCTGGCCGTTATGATCAGGTCAATCGTGGCTGTTCACGCTCAGCAGCGCACGCGCGGCAGCTGGTGTATGGAGGTGGTGTAACTGGGTGAAAGCATGTGTTGGCGCATGCGCCATTCCGGTTTTGCCTGCCAGCCGGTTGCGCCGAGCCCAGCGGTACCGCGGCCGAACTTCCGGTTGATCGCGTCCAGCGTGTCCATCAGCCGGTCGTTGCCCACCGTCGCCGGGGTGAATAGATCCTGCTGCAGCGCCTCCGGTCGCGCGAGATCCAGCAGTGCGACGCCCGCCTTTTTGTAGTCGATGCCCCTGCGAACCATGCCCTCGAATAGCTGGCGTACGCATCGCAGGATGATCGTGGTATCAGCGGTGGCAGCCGAGAGATTCGCCGCGCGGGCTGGGTGGTGCTGCGGCAGCTCTGGGCGGAATGGATCCGAGTTCAGGAACACTTGGACGCCGCTGGCCACCAGGCCGCGCGCCCTGAGCTTCTCGCAGGCGCGCACGGCGAAAGTGGCCAGCGCTTCATGCAGGGCCTGCGGATCAGAAACGCGACTGCCGAATGATCGGCTCACGACGATCTGCTGCCGATCGGGCTCCACTTCTTCGATGCTCATGCAGGGGTGCCCCTGCAGCTCACGCTGCGTGCGCGCAAGCGTGACGCCGAAGGCTGCCAGGATGTCATCGGTTGAGGCGTCACGCAGTTGTGCGGCCGTGTTGATGCCGCGTGCGGCCAGCTTCGGTGCCAGTTTGCGGCCCACGCCCCATAGATCGCCGACGGGAAAGTCGGCCATGGCCGCTTGGCACACGGCAGGATCGCCGAGGTCCATCACGCCGGTGCCGCTCTTGGCCAACTTGTTGGCAAGCTTGGCCAGCGTCTTCGTGGGGCCGATGCCGATGCAGTTGGGGATGCCGGTCCAGCGGTGCACCCGCGTGCGCAAGTCCCGTGCGAACTGCTCGCGCAGCCGAATGCCAGTCAGGTCGATGAAGCTCTCATCGATGCTGTAGACCTCCACACGTGGTGCAGCATCACGCAGGATCGAGACAACGCGGGCGCTCAGGTCGCCATACAGGCCAAAGTTCGCTGACCGCATCTGCAGGCCGTGCCGGCGGACCAGGTCCTTCAACTCGTGGGCGGGGTGCCCCATCTTGACCCCGAGTGCCTTGGCTTCAGCTGATCGGGCAATCGCGCAGCCATCGTTGTTGCTGAGCACGACCAGCGGCTTGCCGCGCAGCGACGGCTGGAACACGCGCTCGCAGCTGGCGTAGAAGTTGTTGCCGTCGACCAGGGCGAACATCACAGCTCCCGGATTTCGGCAGCGCCGGTGATCAGCGGCCGCACCAGGATGCGGTAGCAGTCCCGGTCGAATGAGGCGGATGGCTGGTCCAGCTTCCGGGCTTTCGCGAGCGTGTCCGCGGTGCCGAGGTAGTGCCAGTTTCGGACGACGTGGATCTGCTGGAGCTCGTCGGACTTTTCGACGATGCCGACAGCGCCGGGGTAGGGCCATGCGTGCACGTGGCGATCAATGAGCGCTGCCAGAAGCCGCTGCCGGTGGTCATCTTCCGGCTCAGCTCCACAGCACACGCCGGCGCATCGCTTGAGCGCATGACGGAAGCAAGTGCGGCCCGCCGGGAGCTTCTCGATGCCCAGGCGGCTGTAGCAGAGCAGGTGGGTGTCGGCGATCTCACGCAAGGCCTCTACTGCGGCGAACCGGCTGGGATACAGCCCAAACGATGCTGTGTCCCCTGCATCGTGTACGTCGGTGATGCACAGCTCACCGGCCTGTAGCGTGATCGTGCAGAGCCATTTGTTACGGCGAAGGCGTTTGTTGAACAGCGGCTGCTGCAGCTTCACTTGCTGCGCCTCCAGCAGCTGCGCGCCGATATCACCGGCGGTGCGCACAAAGGAGAACCGCCGGGTCAGGCTGAGCAAGCGGGCCTCGTCCGGCGTACGGATGTGGTCGAGCACGCGGCCGCGAATGTTCACGCTCTTGCCGATGTAGAGCGGAAGCGGTGACTCGCCGTGGAATGTGTAGACCCCTGGGGCGGGCGGCAGCTGTTTTGCCAGCTCGCGGAGATCCTGCAACAGCTCAGCGGCCACGGCGCGGCCTGCGGATGATCTGGCGGGCAAGGCCCACCATTGCGAACACCTCCACTTCAGTGCCTGGCGCCAGGAGGATTGGCGGGTACTCTGGGTTGGCTGAGTGCAGCTCGATGTGGTGCTCGAAGGTCTGGAGCACTTTGCAGGTGGGCTGATTCCCATCCCACACGGCGATCACGATATCGCCGGCTCGCGGTTGAACGGAGCGGTCGACAACCAGGATGTCGCCATCACAGATGCCTGCGCCGATCATCGACCAGCCGTCTGCCCGATATAGGTATGTGGCCGCCGGATTACGGATCAGCAGGCGATGCAGGTCGATGCCGTCGTCAAGGAAATCCTCGGCCGGGGAAGGAAAGCCCAGCAGGGCACGGGCGCCGGCCATGGGGACCGACTGCGCAGGGCCATCGATAACTGCCGGGCCCAGAAAACGAGCGTTGGGGATTGGTGGGGGAGCGTGCAACATGGCGCGAACTCTCGCGGGGCGCTGTCTCAAAAAGCGAGACGGGCGGAGAATGTTAGTACAATTGCTAACGCCCGGGGCGGTGTCGGTCCGTTTACCTGCATGGCGCTATCGTCAGATGCCCTCTCCCTGGAGCTTCCCATGTGCTTTTCCGCCGAGGCATGGCAGGACTATCGTGAATACGTCGAAAAGTACGGCGCCGATATCAGCATCAAGGACTTCGTGATCCTCTATGGCGATCGCGGCGCCGGCGCCAAGATCAAGATTCCGAAGGGCATGGATACCCCATTCATGCATGCAACAACGGGAGAGGCGCAGCAGGTTCGGGAGCTGATCGAGCGCTTCAACGCCGAGCAGGTCGCGAAGCTAGAGCAGGACCTGTTCAAGCAGTCCAGGCGGTTGGCGGATGCCGAGCGCTCACTTCTGTCGAAGGAGACGGTGAAGGCGCGCGAGGATGTCCGTATCGCCACGAACAAGATTGCCGCAGGCAGGACAAAGCTCGCGGATATCAAACGGACGACGGCGAAGCCCGGTGACGGGCGGATCTTCCCGGGGGCGCATGGGCTGGTGCTGGTCAGTGAGGGCGGCAAGAGGGTAGTGCGGCCGATGCGCTACCAGTGCCGGCCCGCGGGGAAGCCGGCGGTCTACGATCGCAAGTACCCCGGAACCTACAACGCCCGGCGCGACAACCTGGAGGGGTTCTGGAAGGGCCAGTTTGGCCACAGCCATGGCCTGATGGTGGTGAACACCTTCTACGAAAATGTGGAGGGGCCGGCTGGCAACCAGGTGCTGCAGTTCACCCCCCGAACGGGAGAGCCGATGCTGGTGGCCTGCCTGTGGTCGCACTGGACGGATCCGAAAGGCCTGGAGCCGGACCTGCTTTCATTCGCCGCGATCACTGATGACCCAGAGCCCGAAGTGGCCGCCGCCGGGCATGACCGCACCATCATCAACATCAAGCCCGAGCACATCGACGCGTGGCTCAATCCCGACCCAGGGAATCTCGGCGAGCTCTACGCGATCTTCGATGACAAGCGGCATCCGTTCTATGAGCATCGCATCGCAGCCTGACTCAGCTGCAACGGCTACCGGTGCGCCAGCTGCTCCGGCCGCAGGTTGGTGTAGCGCTTCAGCGTCGCCCAGCTTTCGTGCAGCGTGAAAAGGGAGACTTCTTGGATGCTGTAGCCGGCTTCGAACAGTCGGCTTGTTGCCTCGTGCCGCAGATCATGGAAGCGCAGGTCGGAGATCTCCAGGACGTGGCAGGCCCGGGTGAATGCAGCGCCGATCGACTTCGGATTGAACGGGAAGATCAATGGCTCGTTTCCGCGCGGCTGGGCTTCAATAATGGCCAGGGCTTCGGCAGTCAGCTTGAACGTCTTGTCATTGCCGAGCTTCTTCGTGGGGTGCTTCAAGTCGCGGAGGCGGCATGTGGCCGTCGATCTATCGAGATCGTCCCAGCGTAAACGCGTGATCTCTTCCTGTCGCCGAGCGCTGTGGATTGCGAAATGCATGATGTCCAGCATCGGGATCTCGGCGCGCACGTCACGGTGGCTGAAATACGCGGCCAGCTTCTCCAGTTCCGCGGCAGTGGGCCGCCGGTCGCGCTCCTTCGGTTTGCCGATGATGCGATTTTGGCGCAGGTATTCGGCCGCATCGTCCAGCTCCTGAAGCGGCACCGGCACGCCCAAGGCAACCCGTGCTGCGCGCAGCACCTGGCGGAGCCAGATCAGATCGTTGGCGGCCGTGGCCGGGCCGGCACCCTCCTGGCGGCGTCCCTGGGCGTAGGCGATGAAGTCAGCGCGTGTGAGGCGGTCAACCCGCTTATCGGCTATGGCGCCTTTTCCAATGCGGGCCAGGTCCGCCTTCTTCGAGCGCCCCCATGGGTTATCGGCAGCCATCTGGCCGGAGTACCAGTCGATCATCTGGGCAACCGTCATGCGGGTACCGACAACCTCCCCGCGCGCACGTTGGCCGGCCAGCTCTGCTTCACGGCGGGTAAGCCATTCTTTTGCAAGCGCACGCGTTGGAAAGGTCGCCGACTCGCGGTGCGTAATCTTCCCATCGGCCTTGAGCCGGATAGTCGCTGTGTAAGATGTGGCGCCTGTGGCCCGGCGGCGGGCGAGGATCGATCCCATGGTGCTACAAGCCTGTTTCTGTAGCCCCGAATGTAGCACCGTCGCAGCGGTAATGCCCTGAAACCCCCGGAAATACGACAGCAATGCAGCAGACCGAATCCCTCGTCAAATCTGGCGATAACCCCCGCAGGCCATACGTTCTAGAGGGAATAAGGCTTTGTGTCGCCCCGATGATGGATTGGACCGATCGCCATTGCCGTGCTTTCCACCGGCTGCTGGCGCCGGGTGCGCGGCTGTATACCGAGATGGTGCATGCCAATGCGGTGATCCATGGGGATCGCGAGCGTCTGCTGGGCTTCGATGGCAGCGAACAGCCGCTGGCGCTGCAGCTGGGAGGCAGCGAACCGGCGCTGCTGGCGCAGGCCGCGCGCATTGCCGCCGACTGGGGCTATGACGAGGTCAACCTCAACTGCGGCTGCCCGTCGGACCGGGTGCAGGCCGGGCGCTTTGGCGCCTGCCTGATGCGCGAGCCGGAACTGGTGGCCGATTGCGTTGCGGCGATGGTCGCGGCGGTGGAGATTCCCATCACGGTGAAGTGCCGGCTGGGCGTGGACGAGGACAACGACTATGCGGTATTCGCCGCCTTCGTCGACCGCCAGGTCGCCGCCGGCGCGGCGATGGTCGTGGTGCACGCGCGCAACGCCTGGCTCAAGGGCCTGTCGCCGAAGGAGAACCGCGAGATTCCGCCGCTGCGCTACGAGTGGGCGTACCGGCTCAAGCAGGAGCGTCCGGCGTTGCCGGTGGTACTCAATGGCGGCATCGCCACGGTCGAGGCCGCGCAGGCGCAGCTGGCACGGGTTGACGGGGTGATGCTGGGGCGCGCGGCCTATCACGACCCCTATGTGCTGCATGCGCTGGAGGCGGCGCAGACCGGCATGGCCTTGCGTCCGCGGGAAGAGCTGCTCACCGCCTTCCGTCCGTATATCGAGGCCCAGCTCGGGCGGGGACTGGCGCTCAAGCACATCACCCGCCATCTGCTCGGGCTGTTCCACGGCCAGCCCGGTGGCCGCGGTTTCCGCCAGGTGCTGAGCGAAGGCGCACACCGTCCGGGCGCGGACTGGGCGCTGATCGAACAAGCGCTGCAGGTGACCCGCGAACAGGCCGCCCGCGCCGCATGACCTTGGAAGTGGTGTTGGTTCGGTCATCTAGCTGAACGCGGCCGGTGGAGGCGGGGACGAGTTCAGATCGGATTCACCCCTAAAAATCAATTATTTGCCTCGATTTCGTGAGCTCCTTGGAAGTTTTTCTGGACCCGCGATTCACGATTTTTGAACGTTCCGTCGCAGTCCGATAGGATCACCGCATGCTTCCGGCCAGCCGTCATGTTTTCCCCCTCGTCGTTGCTGCAGCCCTGGCTGCCGCCGGTGCGGTCGTGGCGCCGGCCACGGCACAGGAACAGCGCCCGGAGGCGCGCGGCGCCAACAACGAGGCCGGAGTGGCCCGCAACGCACCCCGGATGCAGGCCAATGGCCGCTCGCTGTCCGATGCGGTGCGTCGTGTGCAGCGCGAAACCGGTGGCCGCATTCTCGGTGCCGAGCGCGTGCCCTACGATGGCCGCGATATCAATCGCGTCAAATACATGGATGACCGCGGCCGGGTGCGTTATATGGACGATCCCTCGCCGCCGGTCCCGCGCGGTTCGCGCCGGGCCGATCCGCCACCACGCGGCGATAACTCCTGAACAGCGATAATCGCCCGCGTTCCGCATCAAAATGCTGGCCCACAGCCGGCCCAAGTTACTAGGGAGAGTTCATGCGTATCCTTCTGGTCGAAGACGAAGCCCCGCTGCGGGAGACCCTGGCAGCCCGCCTCAAGCGCGAAGGCTTCGCGGTGGATGCGGCGCAGGATGGCGAGGAAGGCCTGTACATGGGCCGCGAAGTCCCGTTCGACGTGGGCATCATCGATCTGGGTCTGCCCAAGATGTCGGGCATGGAGCTGATCAAGGCGCTGCGTGACGAGGGCAAGAAGTTTCCGGTGCTGATCCTGACCGCGCGGTCGAGCTGGCAGGACAAGGTCGAGGGCCTGAAGCAGGGCGCCGACGACTACCTGGTCAAGCCGTTCCATGTCGAAGAGCTGCTGGCGCGTGTCAACGCGTTGCTGCGCCGCGCCGCCGGCTGGTCCAAGCCAACCTTGGAATGTGGCCCGGTGGCGCTGGATCTGGCAGCGCAGACCGTCAGTGTCAGCGGCAGCAATGTCGACCTGACCAGCTACGAATACAAGGTGCTCGAGTACTTGATGATGCACGCCGGCGAGCTGGTGTCCAAGGCGGATCTGACCGAGCACATCTACCAGCAGGATTTCGATCGCGATTCGAACGTGCTGGAAGTGTTCATCGGCCGTTTGCGCAAGAAGCTCGATCCGGACGGCGAACTCAAGCCGATCGAAACCGTGCGTGGCCGCGGTTACCGGTTCGCGATTCCGCGTAACGAAGGCTGAGCCCCGTCAGGGGCGGTGCGATATGACGGGCCGTCAGTGGCTGTTGAAGCGTTGGCGGCCTCGTTCTTTGCAGGCGCGCCAGTTGCTGGCCGCGTCGGTGGGGCTGATCGCGTTCCTGGCCTTGGCCGGTTACGCGCTTGACGCCGCCTTCGCCGATACCGCGCGGGCCAATCTGCGCGAGCGCCTGAAAAACTATGCCACCGCCTATGCCGGTGGCATCGACTTCACCCGCGACGGCTCGCTGTATATCCGCGAGCAGCCGCCGGATCCGCGCTTCGATGTGCCCGGCAGCGGCCTGTACCTGCAGGTGGTGATGCCCGGCGACCATGGCAATTCCATGTCCGCCGAAGGGCCGATCCTGCCGGAAGTCAGCGGCCACCTGCTTGATCCGCGTCAGGAGGTGTTCGAAGGGCCGCTGCCGATGACCCAGATCGACGGCACGCCTGGCGAGGTCTACCGCTACGGGCTGGGGCTGGTCTGGGGCGGTGACGGCGCGCCGGAAGCCGAGTTCCCCTACACCATCTATGTGCTGGAAGATTCGCGCGCGCTGGGTGCTCAGCTGCGGGTGTTCCGCGGCGCGGTGTGGTTCTGGCTCGGTGTCACCGGCCTGATCCTGCTGCTGCTGCAGACCCTGGTGCTGCAATGGAGCCTGCGCCCGCTCAAGCGCGTGATCAACGAGTTGACCAAGGTGCAGCGCGGCGAGCGCGCCCGCATGAGTGAAAGGCATCCGCGTGAGCTGGAGCCGCTGACCGAAAGCATCAACGCCTTCATCGAAAGCGAACGCGAGAACCTGGACCGCCAGCGCAATACGCTGGCCGATCTGGCGCACAGCCTGAAGACACCGATCGCGGTGCTGCGCACGCAGCTGGACAGTGGTGCCGACGCCGCCGCGCTGCGCGAGGAACTGGACGTGCAGCTGCAGCGCATGAACAACCTGGTGTCCTACCAGCTTGCCCGCGCGGCCTCTTCGGGCCACAAGCTGTTTTCCGCACCGGTGCCGATCGAGGCCACCGCCGAAGATATCGTGCCGGGGCTGGAGAAGATCTATGCCAGCAAGGGCGTGCTGTGCGAGTTCGATATCGCCCCGGGCGTGAATTTCTACGGCGAGCCGGGTGACCTGCAGGAGCTGCTCGGCAACCTGCTGGAGAACGCGTTCAAGTGGGCGCGCCGCAGCGTGCTGCTGACCGCCAAGCCGATCCCCGCCGCGCCGGGACGCCGCGCCGGCCTGCAGCTGGCGGTGGACGATGATGGCCCGGGCATCGCCGAGGAGAATATCGCCAAGGTGCTGCAGCGCGGTGTACGCGGTGACGAGCGGGTACAGGGCCATGGCATCGGCCTGTCGATCGTGCAGGACCTGATCAAGGACTATCGCGGCGAACTGCAGGTCAAGCGCTCGGCCGAGCTGGGCGGGGCCCGTTTCGAAGTGACGCTGCCGCCGGGGCTGTGAGGTTCAGGCGCCGTCGAGGGCGGCGAGCACGTCGGCAAACGGCGACGGGCCATAGAAGCGGCGCAGGTGTGCGGCCACGGCCGGCATCGCCTGCTCCAGCAGTTGCGGTGCGGAGAAGTGGTACTCGCTGACGACCGCAAAGAACTCCTCCGGGGCTTCGGCCGCATACGGATCCACAGCGGTGTCCTCGCCGTTGTCCACCTGCCGGCAGAAACGGTCATAGCACTGCTGGAAATCGCGCGCCCACTGCTTCTGCCACTCCCGCGGCAGCGGCGGCGTGCCATCCATCGCACCATCGAGCAGGTCGATCTTGTGCGCCATCTCGTGCACGGCCACGCAGAACCCGGCCTGCGGATCGGCGATATCGGCCTGCACATCGGCCCAGGACAGGATCAGCGGACCGCTGTCCCACGCCTCGCCGATAAGTTCGTCATCCCATTCGTGCAGGATGCCGGCCGCGTCCAGATGGCTGCGGCGCACGCGGAACGCATCGGGATAGACCACCAGTTCGGACCAGCCGTGCAGGCCTTCGGCACCGAACTCGATCAGTGGCAGGCAGCACAGCGTGGCCAGCAGCAGGCGCTGGGCCGGATCCAGTTCCAGCCCGGCGACCGCGGTGATGGTTTTCCGCTGCAGGAACCGCGCGACCAGCTCGCGCAGGCGGCGCTCGCGTTGCGGGACAAGCGGCCGCACCCACGGGCAAGCCTCGCGGACCTGCAGCCAAAGCGCGTCATCAACCGGAGGTGGCGGGCGTTGCCACCAGCGCCCGAACCCAGGGATCAGCGGAACATGCCCGGCAGCAGGCGGTGCCACTTCGGTGCGCGCAGGCGGGGGATGATTTCCTCATCGCTGCCACCGCCGGCCGGCGGTGTGGTGCGCTTTGACGCCGGCGCTGGCGCGCCGCTGGCCAGATTCACCGATGCCGCTGGCACTGCAACCCGCTCCACTTCGCTGGGAGCGTAGGTGCAGCCGGTGTTGCTGGAGCCATTGAGCGCTTCGGAGGCCTGCGCTGCAACCGGCGTCAACAACAGGATCAGGCAATGTGCGAGGTGGCGCATCGACAACATCCAGAGCGGGCGAGCTCCCGATTCTAGCCTGCTTTTTTGCCTGAATTGGTTCGTGTGCTGGGCGCCCTGCCGGGCATCCCGCATAATTTCGCCGATTGTTTCGAGGAATAGCTGCCGTGGATGACCGCGAACTGCTGGCCAAGCTGGGGGCCGGGCCCCTTTCCGGCGATGCGCTGGCCCGCGAGCTGGGGCAGACCCGGGCCGCAGTCTGGAAGCGTATCCAGGGCCTGCGCGCGGCTGGCGTGGCGATTGACGGCCGCGCGGGCGACGGCTACCGGCTTGAACGTCCGGTGGAGCTGCTGTCGGCTGCGACGATCCGCGCGGCGTTGGCGCCGGACGTGGCGAATCTGCTGGCGGATCTGCAGGTGGGCTGGACGGTGGCCTCGACCAACAGCGAATTGCTGCAGCGCAGCACGCCTGGGCGCGGGGTGGAGGTGCTGCTGGCCGAGCGCCAGACCGGTGGCCGTGGACGGCGCGGCCGGCATTGGGCCTCGCCCTTGGCCGCACATGTGTACCTGTCGCTGTCGCGCGCGTTTCCCGGAGGCCTGTCGCGGATGGGCGGGCTGAGCCTGGCGATGGGCGTGTCCACGGTGGAGGCGCTGCATGCCCTGGGGTTCACCGGCGCCGGCCTGAAGTGGCCCAACGATGTGATGGTGGACGGGCGCAAGCTCGGCGGCCTGCTGGTGGAGGGCGGTGGCGAGTTCGCCGGTCCGGCGCGCGCGGTGATCGGACTGGGCTTGAATGTGCATATGCCCCCGGCGGTGGCCGCGGATATCGGACAGCCGTGGATCGATCTGCAAACGCTCGGCACCGCGCCGGTCTCGCGCAATGCGGTGGTCGCCGCGCTGCTGTCGCGATTGCTGCCGGCGCTGGAATTGTTCGAACAGCAGGGTCTGGCGCCGTTCCTGCCGCGTTATGCGGCGATGGACGTGCTGGCCGGACGGGTGGTGCGGATCGAGGAGGCCGGCGTGCTGCATGAGGGTCACGCCTGCGGACTGGCCGAGGATGGCGCGCTGCGGGTGCGCATCGACGGGCGGGAAACCTGCTTCCATGCCGGCGAAGTCAGCGTGAGGGCGGCATGAGCGACTGGTTGTTCGATCTGGGCAATTCGCGGTTCAAGTTCGCGCAGCTGGTGGAGGGCGGCGTGGGTCCGGTGCAGGCCTGGGCGCACGGTGCCGAGGCGATGACCGCCTCCGCGCTGCAGGCGCTGCCACGGGGGGGTACCGCGTGGGTCGCCAGCGTGGCGGCCAGCACGCTGACGGCCGAGGTGATGACGGTGCTGGACGCCCGCTTCGCGCGGGTACAGGTGGCGCGCACGCAGGTCGAATGTGCCGGTGTGCGCATTGCCTATGCGCGTCCGGAAAAGTTCGGCGTGGACCGTTTTCTCGCCCTGTTGGCCGCCGCGCGTGCGCGCCAGCCGGTACTGGTGGTGGGGGTTGGAACCGCACTGACGATCGATCTCATGGATGGCGATGGGCTGCACCGCGGTGGCCGGATCGGTGCCTCGCCGACGGTGATGCGGCAGGCCCTGCATGCCCGTGCGGCGCAGTTGCCGGCCAGTGGCGGTGACTACGCCGAGTTCGCCAACGATACGGCCGACGCCCTGGCATCGGGCTGTGACGGGGCTGCCGTGGCGCTGGTAGAGCGCAGCCTGCGCCTTGGCGCGGAGCTGCTCGGCGTGCCGCCGCAGTTGCTGGTGCATGGCGGCGGGGCGGCCCCGTTGCTGCCATTGCTGCCGCCAGCCGAGTACCGCCCGGCACTGGTGCTGGACGGACTGGCACGCTGGGCCGTGCATCAGCCCGTGCTGGAACGTTAGGATCGACCCATGTTGATCCGCTTCCTGATTGTCGTACTGGCCATCCTCAACGTGGGGGTCGCGCTGTGGTGGATGACGCCGCGGTCAGCGACCGCGCCACTGCCTGCCGATAACGAGCCGGGCGTGGCCTCGCTCGAGCTGCTGCCCACGCCGGCGGTACCCCCGGCCGCCGCGCCTGTTGCGGAAGTCGCGCCGGGCCCATCCGAGCCCGCGCTGGTTGCCGCCGCGAACGCAGCACAGGCGGCGGTTGCCCCGCCCGCTGTTGCCGCTTCTGCACCCGCACCGGCCGCGCCTGAAGCCCGGGCACCGGCGCAATGTCTGAGTCTGGGGCCGTTCACCGCCCAGGCCCAGGCGCAGGGGGCGCTGTCCAGGCTGGGGGCGGTGGCCGAACGCGCGCGGCTGCGTGAGGTGCCGGGCAAGGCGGCATCCGGTTATCGCGTGCTGATCCCGGCAGCGGCCACCCGCGATGAGGCCCAGGCCACCGTCAAGCGTATTGTCGAGGCCGGCTTCAGTGACTACTTCATCATCGCCCAGGGGGATGATGCCAATGCGGTGGCGCTGGGCCAGTACCGCAATCGCGAAGGCGCCGAGCGCCGCCAGGCGGCGCTGACGGCAGCGGGGTTTCCCGCCAGGCTGGTCGCCAATGGCAGTGAAACGCCGCCCAGCTGGTGGATCGATGCGAGCGTGGCGGCAGGCTCCAGCCCCGCGGTGCTGGCGCAGCGCAGCGGCGCGGCGCAACAACAATCGCTGGATTGCACCCGGCTACGCTAGAATGGCGCCCCGCCGGTCCAGTGATCCGGCGGGTTTGCGCGCTGTGATGGCGTAAACTGTCCGCGCGGCTGCAATGGCTCGCCGGACGCACAATCTTGCCGCTTTAGCTCAGTTGGTAGAGCAACTGTCTTGTAAACAGTAGGTCATCCGTTCGATTCGGATAAGCGGCACCACCCTTCCCTTCCGTTTGCCTCCTGCTGCGCTGCCGCGAGGCGTTCGTGCGGCTGCTCGCTAGACTGCGCTGATTTGCAATGGAGGTATCGGTATGGCCGTTTTTCGTCCCGTGTCGCTGATCGGGGTACCCACGGATGTGGGGGCCGGCCATCGCGGAGCCCGTCTGGGGCCCGAGGCGCTGCGCATTGCAGGCTTGCCGGAGGCCCTGGTCGCGCGCGGTGTGGAGGTGCGTGATGTGGGCAATCTGCAGGGGCCGCGCAATCCCTGGAGCGGGCCGGTGCACGGCTACCGGCATCTGGATGAAGTGGTGGCCTGGAACAGGGCGCTGATGGAGGCGACCTACGCCGAACTGGCCGATGGACGCCTGCCGATCATGCTCGGTGGCGATCATTGCCTGGGCATCGGCTCGATCACCGCGGTGGCACGCTGGTGCCGCGAGCAGGGCAAACAGCTGCGCGTGCTGTGGCTGGATGCGCATTCGGATTTCAACACCTCCGAGGTCACGCCCTCAGGCAACATCCACGGCATGCCGGTGGCCTGCCTGTGCGGACTGGGCCCGGATGCGTTGACCCGGCTGGGAGGGAATGCGCCGGCGATCTCGCCGCAGCAGGTGCGACAGATCGGCATCCGTTCGGTGGATGCCGAGGAAAAGCGCCTGATCAAGCAGCACCACGTCGATGTCTACGACATGCGCTATATCGATGAGACCGGGATGAAGCGCACCCTGCAGCAGGCATTGGCCGGCATCGACGCCAATACCCACCTGCATGTCAGTTTCGATGTGGATTTCCTGGATCCGAGCATCGCGCCCGGCGTCGGCACCACGGTGCCCGGTGGTCCCAACTATCGCGAAGCACAGCTGGTGATGGAAATGATCGCCGACACCGGTCTGATGGGATCGCTGGACATCGTCGAGCTCAATCCCTTGCTGGATCACCACAACAAGACCGCCGAGCTGGCGGTGGATCTGGTGGAAAGCCTGTTCGGAAAGTCCACGCTGATGCGGGGCTGAGCCTGAACGCACCGGGCCGCTGTTCACGCCCACTGCACAGCGCACTCGCCAGATTCACCTGCACCTGCGGGCAGGTCGGCTGCGGATGTCCGCCGCCGGCTCCCGCCAGATGCAAAGGAGAAGTCGGATGAAGCGAGTGCTGATGTTGGCCCTGCTGGGGCTGTTTTCGGTCGGAATGCTCAGTGGTTGCAACACCGTTGCCGGTGCCGGCAAGGATATGCAGAAGGCGGGAGAGAAGGTGGAAGACAAGGCCGGCGATTGCAGTGACGGCAAGTGCTGACGGCAGTGCTTTGCGGCAAGACTTGGGTGTCTACTCACAACAGGAGAAAAACATGAAGCGTCTGGTTGCTCTGGTGCTGGTGTCGATGTTCTCGATGGCGATGCTGTCGGCCTGCAACACGGTTGCCGGTGCCGGCAAGGATGTGCAGAAGGCCGGTGAGAAGGTCGAGGATGCTGCCAAGGGTCATTGATCCGGCAGGTACCTGTTCGAGTTCAAGCAACAAGGCCGGCACTGCCGGCCTTGTTGCGTTATACGAGGTCAGACGTTGAAGCTGAAGCTGAAGCATCGTTCACCGACATCAGCATGGGCCAACGAAGCGTGGACCTGATGCCAACATCGTCGCTGCCATGGTGGTCCCACGCGAACCAACCGCGTATCCCCCGAAAGGAGCAACGTAATGAATAAAGACATCATTTCCGGCAAGTGGACCCAGCTCAAGGGCAAGGTGCAGGCCAAGTGGGGCGACATCACCGATGACGACATGAAGGTGGCCGAAGGCAACGCCGAATATCTGAGCGGGCGCCTGCAGGAACGTTATGGCTGGGCCAAGGATCGCGCTGAGAGCGAGGTGCGTGATTTCGAAAAGGCCCTGCACAAGGAATATCCGGATTACCACTGAGCGCCTTCGCGCAGGTGATTGAAGAAGGGCCGCAGCGATGCGGCCCTTCCTGTAAGGGCACGCAGGGCGGGTGTGGGTGCGTTGATCGGTACTGGACCTCCGGGAGGAATTACCGGCGATGGGATGCCGGTGCTACCGCTCGCGGCACGTACGAAGTCCCGCATCAGGCGGGGCGGCTCGCCTCGCGGTCCGCCGCGGACTTGGAGCCCCACAGGGTGCGATGCCGCACAACACGCGGGCGCACAGACCGTGCATGGCCAGCTCCCGGGCAGTGAACGGCCCGTCGAACACGCGGATGGGGGCGGCGACGGGGACCGGCGGGGTTACACTGGCCGGGTTCATTCCTCTGTCACCCTTGCGTTCATGACTACCCGCGTCCTTACCGGCATCAAGCCCTCCGGCACCCCGCACATCGGCAATTACCTGGGGGCGATCCGCCCGGCCATCGCCGCCAGCCGCGCTGCCGACACGGAAAGCTTCTTCTTCCTGGCCGACCTGCACAGCCTGATCAACACCCAGGATCCACTGCGCGTGCAGCGCTCCACCCTGGAGATCGCCGCCAGCTGGCTGGCCGCGGGGCTGGACCCGGACAAGGTGTGGTTCTACCGGCAGAGCGATATTCCGGAAATCACCGAGCTGACCTGGTACCTGACCACGGTCGCCAGCAAGGGCCTGCTCAACCGCGCCCACGCCTACAAGGCGGCGGTGGACAAGAACCGCGAGGAAGGCGTCGACGAGGACGCCGGTGTCACCGCCGGCCTGTACATGTACCCGGTGCTGATGGCCGCCGATATCCTGGTGTTCGGTGCCAACAAGGTGCCGGTCGGCCGCGACCAGATCCAGCACATCGAGATGGCGCGCGACTTCGGCCAGCGCTTCAACCATGTCTACGGCAAGGACTATTTCGTGCTGCCGGAAGCGGTGATCGACGAGGCGGTGGCCACCTTGCCGGGCCTGGACGGCCGCAAGATGAGCAAGAGCTACGACAACGTGATTCCGCTGTTCGCCCCGCGCGAGGAGCTGAAGAAACTGGTGTTCTCGGTGCTGACCGATTCGCGTGCGCCGGGCGAGCCCAAGAGCACCGAGGGCTCGGCGCTGTTCCAGATGTACCAGGCCTTCGCCAGCGCCGAGCAGACCGCCGCGTTCGCCCAGGCGTTCGCCGACGGCATCGCCTGGGGCGAGGCCAAGGCGCAGGTGTTCGAACGCATGGACGCCGAGCTGGCGCCGCTGCGCGAGCGCTACAACGCGCTGATGGCCGAGCCGGCCAAGATCGAGGCGCTGCTGCGCCAGCGCGGCCAGCAGCTGCGCGAGCAGTTCGCCATTCCGCTGCTCAAGCAGCTGCGCGAAGCGGTGGGCCTGCGCGACCTGTCCACCATCGGCCAGACGGCGAAGGCCGAAGCGGTGGCCAAGGTGGCGCTGCCGTTGTTCAAGCAGTACCGCGAGAAGGACGGCCGCTTCTACTTCAAGCTGCTCGATGGCGACGGCCAGCTGCTGATCCAGAGCGAAGGCTTCGACTCGCCACGCGATGCCGGCCAGCTGATCGCCGTGCTCAAGCAGGCCGAGCAGGGCGATGCGCTGCAGAGCGAGCTGTTCAAGGTCGAAGGCGAAGTGGAGCCGGTGCTGGCCGCGCTGGCCGCGCTGCGCGAGGCCGCCGCCAAGGATTGACCCGTTACCTGGAAGGAGCACGTCGATGGCCTGGTTGTCGTTGTTGTTGTTCTTTCCCTGGTTCTGCGTGGTGGGCGCGCTGTACTGGTGGTTTCCGCGCCAGCCGCGCCATCGCGCCCGCAGGCTGTTTGATGCCGTGATGCTGGGGCTGGCCTTGCTGGTCAGCACCGGCTTCATGCTGTGGGGTTACCGGGTGGGCGCGGCGGAAGGGGCCGCGGGCCTGTGGAAGCAGATCCTGGCGGTGCTGTACGCCTATGGCGGCTTCCTGGCGGTGATGGTGCTGGCGCTGCTGCTGCGCCCGCGGGTGCTCGTGCACTGATCCGGCGGCTGCGACCAAGGTGCAGTGGAAGCGGCCGGCAACGGCTGGCAGGATCGAAGATCGCCTTCCCGGAGCTGCCCGATGTCCGTCGACCCTGGCATCCACACCATCGACACCGCGTTCCAGCGCGATCATTTCGATGCGGCCTATCTGCTTGTGCACGGGGGACGCGGCGCGTTCATCGATTGCGGCACCACGCATTCGCTGCCGAGCCTGCTGGCCGCGGTGCACGGGGCCGGACTGCAGCCGGCCGATATCGACTGGCTGATCCTCACCCATGTGCATCTGGACCACGCCGGCGGTGCCGGCGCGCTGCTGCAGCACCTGCCCAACGCGCAGCTGGTGGTGCATCCGCGCGGCGCGGCGCACATGATCGATCCGGCGCGGCTGATTGCCGGTGCCGCCGCGGTCTATGGCGAGCAAGAGATGGCGCGCAGCTACGGGCCGATCGTGCCGGTGCCGGCCGCGCGCGTGGTGGTGGCCGAGGATGGCCATCGCGTGTCGCTGGCCGGGCGTGAGCTGCTGTGCGTGGACACCCCCGGCCATGCCCGCCATCACCACTGCATCTGGGATGCGGCCAGCGGCAGCTGGTTCACCGGCGACACCTTCGGCCTGTCCTATCGCGAACTGGACAGTGACGCCGGGCCGTTCATCATTCCGACCTCCTCGCCGGTGCAGTTCGAGCCGGAGGCGCTGCATGCCTCGATCGAGCGGCTGATGGCGCGCGCGCCGGTGGCGATGTACCTGACCACTACGGCCGCGTCGAGCAGCCGGCGCGACTGGCGGCCGAGCTGCACGCGCAGATCGACGCGATGGTGGCTATCGCCCGCCGCTGCGATGGTCACGCCGATCGCCACCGGCTGCTGGTGCAGGCGCTGGGCGCGCTGTATGTGGCGCGGCTGCGCCGGCACGGCAGCACCCTGGACGAGGTGCAGGTGTTGCAGGTGCTGGGCATGGATATCGAGCTCAATGCCCAGGGGCTGGAATGCTGGCTGGACCGCGACCGCCGCTGAAGGCTGGAGTGGAGTGCAGTGCACGGCTGTGGCGATCAACGATCTGCGCGGTGGCGTGGCCCCCTCATTAAACAGACACCGCACGCGATAGAATCGCCGCTCTGTCGAACGCTGGTGTCCGCTGTGAATCCGATGCGCATTCTGCTGTTGTCGTCGTGCCTGTTTGCCGGCGGCATCGCCCATGCGGCCAACGACCTTCCCGGCGGCGGCATCGATGCCGAAGCGTTGTCCCGGCACGTGCGGGTGTTGGCCTCGGACGAATTCGAGGGCCGCGCGCCGGCCAGCGCCGGCGAACAGCGCACCGTGGACTATCTGGTCGAGCAATTCCGTGCGTCGGGTCTGCAGCCGGGCGGCGAAAACGGGAGCTGGGTGCAGAACGTGCCGCTGGTACGCGCGCAGGTCGACGGGCCGGTCACCGCGCAACTGAGGCTCGGTGGCACGGCGCGGAAACTGGTCAACGGCGAGGACGTGACCCTGCAGAGCCTGCGTCCGCAGGCGGCCGTGGAGGTGCGCGATGCGCCGCTGGTGTTTGTCGGTTACGGCATCACTGCGCCCGAGCGCCAGTGGGACGACTACAAGGACGTGGACCTGCGCGGCAAGATCGCGGTGGTGCTGATCAACGATGCCGATTTCGAGGCCGATATGGCCGGGGCGTTCGATGGCCGCGCGGTCACCTATTACGGCCGCTGGACCTACAAGTTCGAGGAGGCCGCGCGCCGTGGCGCCGAAGGCGTGCTGATCGTGCACGAGACCGCGCCGGCGGCGTATCCGTGGGCGACGGTGAAGGCATCGGGCACCTCGCCGCTGTTTGACATCCAGCGCAGCCAGGCCGAGGCGATGGCGCAGCACACCACGCTGCGTGGCTGGATGCAGCGCAGCCTGGCCGAGCAGCTGTTCGCCGCTGCCGGGCTGGATTTCGAGGTCGAGAAGCGCAAGGCGATGCGTGCCGACTTCCGGCCGGTGGCGCTGGGCGATGCGCGCCTGTCGGCCAGCTTCAAACTCAAGCGCGAGCCGGTGGTGACCCGCAACGTGGTGGCCAGGCTGGAAGGCGCGAGCCATCCGCACGAATCGGTGATCTTCTCCGCGCACTGGGATGCGTTCGGCATCGGCCAGCCCGACACCAGCGGCCAGACCGTGCGCCATGGCGCGATCGACAACGCCACCGGCGTGGCCGCGCTGCTGGAGCTGGGGCGGGTGTTCGCCGCCGGCCCACGGCCGCAGCGCACGCTGTACTTCATCGCGCTGACCGCCGAGGAGAAAGGCCTGCTCGGGGCCAGCTACTACGCCGCCCATCCGCTGGCGTCGCTGGAAACCACCGCGGCGGTGTTGAACATCGAGATGTTCAGCCCGGACGGGGAAACCGCCGATATCGCCACCTGGGGCAATGGCCGCGTCTCGCTCGAGCAGGATATCGACCGCGTGGCCAAGTCGCGTGGCCGCCACTGGTCGCCCGATCCGAATCTGGAAGCCGGTTTCTTCTACCGTGCCGACCACTTCGCCTTCGCCCGCAAGGGCGTGCCGGCGATCACCGTGGGGGCGGGGCTGGACAAGCGCGAGGGTGGCGTGGCGGCCGGCCGCGCGCTGCGCGATGCCTACTTCGCCAGCTGCTACCACCAGGCCTGCGATGCGTGGTCGCCGCAGTGGGATGCACGCGGGCTGGCCGCCGACACGCTGCTGGTCTACGACCTGGGGCTGGAACTGGCCAACAGCCGGCAGTGGCCGCAGTGGCAGCCGGGCGCGGAGTTCGAGGCCGCACGTGAGGCCAGCGACGCGGCGCGGCGCTGATCGCCCATCCCTGCGCCGCTATTGCAACCCGGCGTTGCGGCAGCGGTAGCAGTGGGGGGCCGGTGGTGGCCTAAAATGGCGCGGTCCCCCGCCGGTTCTGCCCATGTCCGCTCCCGTTTCCGCACGGCCCGCCCCGCGCGGTGGTCTTGTCGTCCTCGCCCTGCTGCTGGTGTACGTGGTCTGGGGCTCGACCTATCTGGGCATCCATCTGGCCCTGGAAAGCGGCCTGCCGCCGTTGTCGGTGATCTCCGGCGCGCGCTTCGTGGTGGCTGGCAGCGTGCTCTATGCGTTGCTGCGCTGGCGCGGTGTGGCCGCCCCGACCAGGGCGCAATGGGCGACGCTGGCGGTGATGGGTGTGTGCCTGCTGTTCCTGGGCAACGGCATGGTGGTGATGGCCGAACGCGAAGTGTCCTCGGGCCTGGCGGCGGTGGCGGTGGCCTCGGTGCCGCTGTGGATGGCACTGTTTTCCACCTTGCGCGGGGAGAAGGCCACCGGCGGTGAATGGCTGGGCATCGCGATTGGTTTTGCCGGGGTGCTGTGGCTCAACGCCGGCAGCAGCCTGACCGCCACCCCGGACGGACTGGTGTTCCTGCTGATCGCACCGCTGGGCTGGGCCGCCGGGTCGATCTGGTCGCGCGGACGCGACCTGCCATCGCCATTCATGACCGCCGCCGGGCAGATGCTGTGCGGCGGCGTGATCCTGGTGGCCGGCGGCCTGCTGCGCGGCGAGCGGATCGACGCGCTGCCCACGCTGCAGGGCGTGCTGTCGGTGGGCTACCTGACCGTGTTCGGTTCGATCATCGCCTTCACCGCCTATGTGTGGCTGCTGCACAACGTGCGCCCGGTGCTGGCCAGCAGCTATGCCTACGTCAATCCGGTGATCGCCGTGGCGCTGGGCGCGTGGATCGCGCATGAGCGTTTCAGCAGCGCCGATATCGGTGCGATGGCGGTGATCCTGGCCGGCGTCGTGGTCATCACCCTGGCCCGGATCCGCCGCGCATGAACACCACCGGCGACCACCGCAACGGCCTGCTCGCTGTCACCCTGGCGTTTGTGATCTGGGGCCTGTTCCCGCTGTACTGGCATCTGCTTAAGGACGTGCCCTCGTTCCAGATCATCGCCCACCGCATTGTCTGGAGCGCGGTGCTGCTGGTGGGCGGTCTGGGTCTGGTGCGTGGCTGGGGCTGGTTGCGGGAGGTCTGGGCCACGCCACGGCGGTTCTGGCTGCTGGGCCTGTCGAGCCTGCTGATCGGTGCCAACTGGAGTCTGTACATCTGGGCGGTAAACGCCGGCCACGTGGTGGAAACCAGCCTGGGCTATTTCATCAACCCGCTGCTGAGCGTGGTGCTGGGCGTAGTGGTGCTGGGCGAGCGGCTGGGCAAGCTGCAGTGGCTGGCGGTGGCGCTGGCCGCGCTGGGCGTGGCCTGGCTGACCTGGCAAAGCGGGCGGCCACCGTGGATCGCGATTGGTTTGTCGATCACCTTCGGCCTGTACGGGTTGATCCGCAAGCTGGTGGCGGTCGAGGCGGTGGCCGGGCTGGGTGTGGAGAGCCTGTTCATGGTGCTGCCGGCGCTGGTTTGCGTGCTCTGGGCCGAGAGCGGCCACGGCGGCGGCTTCCTCTCCGGCTGGGGCTGGGGCAACGATGCGCTGCTGGTGCTGGCCGGCGCGGTCAGTGCGATCCCGCTGATCGCCTTCGCCTATGGCGTGCGTCGGGTCCCGCTGTCGGTGGTCGGGCTGCTGCAGTACATCGCCCCCACCCTGCAGTTCCTGGTCGGCGTGCTGGTGTTCCGTGAGGCGTTCGAGCACCGCCAGCTGGTCGGTTTCGGTCTGATCTGGGCGGGGCTGGCGGTGTTCGCGCTCGCCGGACTGCGGGCCGCGACCAGGGCACGTTCGCGGGCGTGAGGTATCGCGGCCTGCGCCACCGCTGAAACGGAAACGGCGCCCCGCAGGGCGCCGCTCCGTCAACTCACAGCGCGGTGGATCAGAAGCGCTGCTGGTACTTCATGTAGATGAAACGGCCGATGTCGAAGCCACCGTAGTAGGTGAAGCTGCTGTTCGGACCGCTGTACATGATCGGGCCTGCGTGCTCGAACACGTTGTTCACGCCCAGCGACACGGTGCCGTCCCACGGCAGCGCATAACGGACCTGCAGGTCGTGGAAGGTGTTGGAACCGACCTGCTTGCTCGGCTGCATGTCCGTGTACGGCGACTGGAAGTCGGGCAGGTTGCACTCCGGGCCACCGTCCAGATCGTAGGAGCACTTCTCCTTCATGCTGGAGTAGTAGCGGGTGGTCCAGCTCACGCCCAGATCACCGTACTGCCAGTCGGCGGTCAGGTTCGAACGCACGCGGAAGTTGCCGCCCCAACCGGTGTACTGGTCGACCGGGGTGGTGGCTTCGTTGTCGCTCTTGCGCGCCAGGTAGTCCACATAGGTGGTGTTCCAGCGCAGCGAGACCTGGCCGATCGCCAGTTCCGGCAGGCGGTAGCGGATGCCCACGTCGTAGCCGGCGGTTTCCTGGTAACCGGCGTTGTTCAACGAACGGTTCATGCCGCTGACCTGGCCCTTGTTGGTGCCCGAGGTGTAGCGGGTGAAGCGGTCGCAGGCCGAGGTGATGCCCTGCACGTAGCACTGGTTGAGGATGTCGGTGGCCGACTCGCCAACGATCACGTTGTCGATGCGGATCTTCCACCAGTCCAGGCTCAGGTCCAGGCCGGAGACGAAGTCCGGGCTGTAGACCAGGCCCACGGTCCAGGTCTTGGCGGTTTCCGGCTTCAGCTCCGGGTTGGAGCCGGAGGTGAAGTCGGTCACGGCCTGTACGCCGGAGGTGGTGGCCAGTTCGCCGTCACCGGTCTTCTGGCGGAAGTCGTTGCCCAGGCCGGCCGCGGTGCAGCGGGCGGCGACCTCGGCATTGCGCGCGGCGGCGCCGAAGGCGCGGTCGCACGGATCGGTGATGCGGTCACGGGTGGTCACGGTGCCGCCGTACAGGTCGTCCACGGTCGGCGCACGGAAGCCGGTGCCGTAGGTGGCGCGTACCAGCAGCTCGTCGACCGGCTTCCACTTCAGGCCGAACTTGCCGTTGGTGGTGCCACCGAAGTTGTTGTAGTCCGAATAGCGACCGGCCACGTCCATCGACAGCTCGCGCACGAACGGCAGATCCGCCAGCAGCGGGACCTGCAGCTCCAGGTAGACCTCGTCCAGCGTGTAGTCGCCGGCGGTCGGCTTGCCGCTGGTGCCGGCGATCTGGCCGTTCTGCACCATCAGGTCCGGGGTGTAGCTGGCTTCCTCGCTGCGGTGTTCCACGCCCATCGCCGCCATCACGTCACCGGCCGGCAGCGAGAACAGCGAACCGGAGATATTGGCGCTGAACACCTTGGTGGTGCTGCGGATATCGTCGACGAAGCTCTTGAACAGGTAGTCGCGCACGGCCGGGTCGCCACTGAGCGAACCGGGGCTGTTGCTGCCCATCGGCGCCAGCGGGTTCCACGGCACGCAGCCTTCGATCACGTTGCCGACGCTGCCGCAGCGGGCCACGCCATTGGCATCGATGAAGGAGGCGCCGACCGCGTTGTTGACGTTCGGCTGGTACATGCTCTGCAGCGTGCGGCGCTCGCCCTCGTTGCGGTTGAACATGTAGCCCACGTTCCAGTCCCAGAAGTGCGAACCGGTCTCGAAGCTGCCTTCCAGGCCCACGCTGGCACGCTTGGTGGTCAGGCTGTTGTTGGTCGCACGCGGGAACTCCTCGGTGCGGTGCGAAAACAGCACATCCTTGCCCCAGAGATTGAACGCGCTGTCCTTGGACAGGGCCGCACGCGCGCCGCTGTTGGCCTGCGCCTGGGACACCGAGTACGGGTAGCCGGCCAGCTGCTTGACCGACTCGCGCTCGCTGTACAGCACGTCGGCGACCACGCGCAGGTCGTCGGTGATCTGGAAGCCGCCGTTGGCGAAGGCCGACTTGCGTTCCAGCGCCGAGAGCAGCGTCATGTTGGTCTTGGTGTTGGCGTAGGTGGCGCGGTCGACCGGCTTGAAGTTCTCCTTCTTCGACGGATCGCCACCCGGACCGACGCTGAGCACCTTGCCATCGACGGTGACCGAGCCCCATGCCGTGGTGCCGTTCAGACCATCGGTGGGGTGGTAGGGGCCATTGGGATAGGCGGTGAACTCGCGCGCGCCGCCCAGCACCGGATCTTCCTGGGTGCTCTCGGCGCCGACGCTGAACCAGCCGCGGTCATAGGTCTTGCCGAACGTCGCGCTGTAGGCGCGCTTCTGGCCATCACCTTCACCGTACTGGCCGACGTAGGCGCTGGCGGTGCCGCCATCGAAGTTCTTGCGGGTGATGACGTTGACCACGCCGGCGATGGCGTCCGAACCGTACAGCGCCGAGGCGCCGTCGGTCAGCACTTCCACGCGTTCAACAATGGCCGAGGGAATCGAGCCGACGTCGGAGTAGCCGCCGGCGCTGACCCCCATGCGGCGACCGTCGATCAGCACCAGGCTGCGCTCGGGACCGAGGTTGCGCAGGCTGACGAACATGCCGCCGTAGTCGCGACCGGAGGACAGCGCCGAGGCGCGGCTCAGCGCCGGCGCGCCGGCGGCGGTGACGTCCTGCAGGATATCGGCGACGTTGACGTAGCCCTTCTTCTCGATTTCGGCGCGGGTCAGGGCGATGACCGGCTGGGCGGTCTCGACATTGGCCTGGCGGATACGCGAACCGGTGATCTCGATGCGGTCCAGGGTGACCGGGGCGTCGGTGGCATCCTGCGCGAACGCAACGGGGGTGCAGCTGCTGGCCAATGCGAGGGCAATGGCGGTATGCAGCGGTTTTGACTTCAGATACATCGCTTTCAGACTTC
Organism: Stenotrophomonas pictorum JCM 9942; assembly: GCF_001431585.1. NCBI lineage: Bacteria > Pseudomonadati > Pseudomonadota > Gammaproteobacteria > Lysobacterales > Lysobacteraceae > Stenotrophomonas > Stenotrophomonas pictorum. The sequence continues at coordinate 27,158 of NZ_LLXS01000011.1, forward strand.
CTTTCTAACTACGAAAAAAAGCGCCCGCGAGGGGCGCCATGACAGATGCATCACCGTTGGGGGAGGGACGCAGCATCCGCTCACACAGATGCGCTGCCCGCCAGGACTTAGGCGGGCGCGCATCATGGACCAAACGGATAGATGCGTGAAGGGAGGGTTTCCGCCATGGCGCTGTCAACGCGCCGGCCGAAGCGCGGGCAACGACCGTTCCCGCGTCGCCGCCCGCAGCCCTCAGGTCTCGCGCAGGGCGGTGGTGATAGGCAGGCGCGCCGCGCGCAGCGCCGGGAACAGGCCACCGACCAGACCGATCCCCAGCGCCCATTTCAGCCCGCTCCACAGCAGCGGCGGTGAGACCTTGAACTGGAACACCACCTGGCTGAAGTTGTTGCCCAGCGTGGAGACAGTGAAGTTGTTGAACGCCAGCCACGCCACCGCCCCGCCCAGCAGGCCGCCAAGCAGCGCCAGCAGCATGGTTTCCAGCATCACCGCGGTGACCACCGGCACGCCGCGGAAGCCGATGGCGCGCAGCGTGGCGATCTCCCGCGCCCGTGTGGCCACCGCGGCATACATGGTGTTGAGCGCGCCAAATACCGCGCCCACCGCCATGATCGCGCCGATCACCGTACCCAGCACCTTGAGCAGTCCGTTGAGGCTTCCGCCCTGCTTGCGGTAGTAGTCGGCGGTGGTCTCCACATCCAGCTTCAGGCGCGGATCGGCCTCCACCGCGGCCTTGAAGGTCGCAAAGCCCTGCCTGCCCTCGGTACGCACCGTGATCGACTGCCAGGCGCTGCGGTTGTAGGTGGCGGCCAGGGTCTGCGCATCGGTCCACAGCTCGGACTCGTGTGCATCGCCGGATTCGAAGATGCCCACCACCGTCCAGGTCTGGTTGCCGAGGTTGAGCGTCCGGCCCACTTCCAGGTCGCGGAACTGCTTCTGCGCGCCGCGACCGGCCACGATCTCGCGCAGGCCGGCACCGAACTGGCGCCCTTCGACGATGCGTACCTTGTCGTGCACCGCCCAGGCCTGTTCGCCGACACCGCGGAACTGCGCGTTGACGTCGGTACCGTCGCTGCGCGAGATGACGTTGACCACCTGCGACAGCTCCGGCGATACCAGCGGGCGGCCGTTGTCGCCGCGCGCGACACCGGGCAGGGTTTCCAGCAGAGGCACCTGCTCGCGGGTGATGACCGAGTTGGTTTCGGCCTGCGAGCCGCCGCGCAGCACGATGGCGGTGGTGTCATTGCCAGTGGCTTGCAGTGTGGCCTGGAAGCCCTGGCCCATCGCCAGCATCGCCACCAGCACGCCGACCACGCCGGCAATGCCGATGACGATCACCGAGGAGGCGCCCCAGCGCTGCGGCAGGCTGGCCAGGCCGATCCGGGTGGCAGCCAGGGCCAGCCGGCCGCTGCGGGTGAGCAGCAGCCACCCTGCGAGCACGATCGCCACGCCGGCCACGCCCACCCACGGTAGCGCGATCCAGATGCCCAGGCCGATGGCCAGCAGGACGATGACCAGCGCATTTGCAAGAAATTTCCTCATCTCGTTCTCCTCAGCGCCCGGCCAGTGCATCGACGATCTTCAGGCGCTTGGCGCGCAACGCCGGCAACACGCCCACCACCAGCCCGATCAGCACGATCAGCAGCGCACCCATCGCCCAGGTCTGTCCCGGCACCACCGGCGGCAGCAGGCCCATGGTCTTGGGCGCCATGGCCGGCAGCGCCAGCGCCGCCAGTCCCAGACCGGTAGCGCCGCCGAGGCCGACCAGCAGCACCGACTCCACCATCACCAGCATCAACACGGTGCCGTCCTTGAAGCCGAGCGTCTTGAGCACCGCCAGCTCCGGAACGCGCTCGCGCACCGCTTGCGCCATGGTGTTGCCGGTGAGCAGCAGCAGGGTGAAGAACACCGCACCCATGATCGAGGTGACGATCATGCCGATGTCGGCGAACTGCTTGATGAAAGCCTGCTGGAACGCCGACTCGGTCTGGCTCTTGGTCTCATGGTCGGAGTTGGCCGAGAGCGCATCGATGGCCTGCGCCACCCGCGAGGCGTGGTCGGGGTTGTCCAGCCGCACCGTGTACCAGCTGACCTGGTTTTTGATGTAGTCGTTGGATTCGTCGAAGTACTTCCAGTTCATCATCAGCTGGCGTTCTTCGTTGGCCGCGGTGGCGGTGTTCCTGGATTTGAATATGCCGACCAGCTGCAACGGCCAGTCGTTGCTGCCGCCGCGCGGAAAGATCGTGGCCTGCAGCGGAATGGTGTCGCCGATCTTCCAGCCGAACTGCTTGGCCAGGGAGTCTCCGACGATGGCGCCGGTGCGGGTGGTGCGGAACGCTTCGACCTGGTCCTTGGGGATGTCGAATTCGGTCATCAGGTCGAAGTAGTTCGGTGCCACCGAGAAGTTGGGGAAGAAGTTCCTCTGGTCCTGGTAGATGCCGCCGAACCACATCGCATAGGTGACATCGTCGACGCCTTCCACCTGGCGGATCTGCGATTCCAGCCGGATCGGCAATGATTGGGTGATGGACAGGCGCGAGGCGACCACCAGCCGGTTGGCACCGGCCACGCTGCTGCCGCCGCTGGCGAAGGCCACGCGCACCGAATCGAGCATGCCGAACAGCAGGAACGCGGTGACGATGGACAGCAGCGTGAACAGGGTGCGCGTACGGCTGCGGAACAGCTGCGCCCAGATCAGGGAGAAGTACTTCATGGCGTACCTGCCTGTGCGCCACCGTGCGGGCGGCTGCGCCGTAACGAAGACCGTTGGTGTTGTTTTTTCATGACCGGGCTCCTTCAGTGCACCGGGGCGTCGACCAGCTCGCCCTTGTCCAGATGCACGGTGTGGGTGGCGTACTCGGCGGCCTTGGGGTCATGGGTGACCATGATGATGGTCTTGCCATGTTCGCGGTTGAGCAGCTGCAGCAGCCCCAGCACTTCCTCCGCGCTCTGGCGGTCGAGGTCGCCGGTGGGCTCGTCGCAGATCAGGAAGGTCGGGTCGGAGACGATGGCGCGGGCGATGGCCACGCGCTGCTGCTGGCCACCGGACAGTTCATTGGGGCGATGATCGCGGCGATCGGCCAGGCCGACCAGGGTCAGCGCGATCTGCGCGCGGCGCTTGCGTTCGCTGGCGTTGAGGCCGGTCAGCAGCAACGGCAATTCCACGTTCTTCTGCGCGGTGAGCATGGGCATCAGGTTGTAGAACTGGAACACGAAGCCGACGTGGTGGCTGCGCCAGGTGGAGAGCTGGCCGCCGCTGAGCTGGTCGATACGCTGGTCTTCGATGTTGATCTCGCCGCCGCTGGGCGCATCCAGCCCGCCGATCAGGTTGAGCAGCGTGGTCTTGCCCGAACCGGACGGACCCATCAGCGCGACGAAGTCGCCCAGGGCGATATCCAGATCGATGCCCTGCAGCACCTGCACTTTCTCCGGGCCGCGCTGATAGGTCTTGGTGATGTTGCGCAAGGAAACGAGTGGGCTCATGGGTAGACCTCAGCAGTGACGGAAGGAATGTGGGCCTGCCACCTGGCAGGTGCAGGGCACGGCGGCGTGGAACGACGGCAAGGGCCGCCCCGCGCTGGAGCGCACAGGCGGTTCACACAAAACCTGCAACACAATCAGCGCGTGATTCCCGGCACCGCAGTGGATACGCCCGGCCAGCGGGCAGGGCGCTTACTTGTCAGCGTCCGCCAGCGCCACCTTGTCGCCATCCTTCAAGGCATCCGGCGGATCGAGCACCACCGTCTGCCCCACGCCCAGACCCGACAGCACCTGCTTGTCCTTGCCCAGCGTGGCGCCGGTCTGCACGGCCTGCGCCCGCACGGTGTTGTCGGCCTGCAGCACGAATGCCGTCGGTTTGCCGTCACGCTGCACGATGGCCGCGCCCGGTACCCGTACCCCCTTGGGGGCCGCGGTTCCAGCCGGCGCGGCCTTCTCCAGGAAGCTCACCCGCACGCCCATTTCCGGCACCACACGCGGGTCTTTCACCTTCAACGCTACGCGGACCTTCACCGTGGCCTTGCCGCGGTCGGCGGTGGGGATGATCGCGATCACCTCGCCGGGGATCTTCCAGTCCGGATAGGCGTTGAGCACGATCTCCACCGGCATCTTCGGCTGCACGCGGCCGATGAAGGCCTCGCCCACTTCCACTTCCACTTCCAGCGAATCCATATCGACGATGGTGCCGATGCCGGTGCGGGTGAAGCCGCCGCCGGCCGACAACGGCGAGACGATTTCGCCGGGCTGTGCGGCCTTGGCGGTGACCACGCCGGAGAACGGCGCGCGCACGATGTTGTTGTCCACGCCCAGGTCGGCGATGGCCAGCGCGTCGCGCGCCACCTCGGCGTTGTGGCGGGCGGTGGCCAACTGCGCACGCAGGCTGTCGCGGGCCGCCACGGCTTGGTCGTACTGCGAGCGTGACACCAGCTGCTGGCCGACCAGGGAGTGCAGGCGCATGGCCTCGGCCTCGCTCTGGCGCAGCTGTGCCTGCAGGCCGCCAATCTGGCTGCGTGCGGCTGACAGCTGTGCGGCACTGAGGCTGCGCTGCGCATTGGCATCGATCGGATCCAGCGTGGCCATCACCTGGCCTTCTTCCACGCGCATGCCTTCTTCGATCATCACCTCACGCACCTTGCCGGTGATCTTGGCCGAGACGGTGGCCATGCGCCGTGCCACCACGTAGCCGCTGGCATCGAGCACCGAGGCGGTGCCGCTGCCGTTCTGCGCCATGGCAAGCACCGGCGCGGTGTCCACCGTCAGTGCCGGCTTGCGCCCCAGCCACATGCCCGCGGCCAGGGCCAGCAGCAGCGCCAGACCCGCCACCACCCACCACCAGCGCCGTGATGGCGAGGGGCCGCGCGGCGGCGCGGAGCGGTCGATGCGGAGTTCCTTCAGCAGTTCAGCAGATGCATTCATGTGGGAGAAGACGGCGCGTGACGGGGAATGTGACGGAAGGTACCCCAAACCGGTGCGACGGGAAGGTCAGGGCTGGAGCCAAGCATAGGCAGCCGGCAGCGGCGGCACAGGTGACGGGTGTCACCTGCTTTGCCTGATCGCAGTGACTGCCGCCACGGTCGTGTCGCGCCTACCTTGTCGTCATTCCCCCGGAGATGATCGTTATGGAGCACGGCAAGGAAGTGCTGGCCAGCCTGCGTGGTGTGTACAAACGCTACGGTGCGTTGGCGGCGCTGGATGGCGTGGACCTGGACCTGCATGCGGGCCAGGTGCTGGCGCTGCTCGGGCCCAACGGCGCCGGCAAGAGCACCACCATCGGCCTGCTGCTGGGCCTGCTGCGCGCCGATGCCGGGCAGGTGCGCTTGTTCGGTGACGATCCGCAGCAACTGTCGGCACGGCGCAACATCGGGGTGATGCTGCAGGAAGCGCAGCTGCCGGAAACCCTGACCGTGGCGGAACTGCTGCGGCTGTCGGCCAGTTACTACCCGATGCCGCGTGCCGTGGACGAATGTGCGGCGCTGGTCGGTATCGAGGACCTGCTGCAACGTCGCTACGGAAGACTTTCCGGAGGCCAGCAGCGACGGGTGCAGTTCGCCGTCGCCATCTGTGGCCGGCCGCGCCTGCTGTTTCTGGATGAGCCCACCGTCGGCCTCGACCTGCCCGCGCGGCAGCGGCTGTGGGCCACGGTGCGCACCCTGGTGGGCGAGGGAACGGCGGTGGTGCTGACCACCCACTATCTGGAAGAGGCAGAGCAACTGGCCGACCGCATCTGCGTGATGCTGCGCGGCCAGGTGGTCAGCGACGGCAGCGTCGCGGCTCTGCGTGCCCGCGTGCTGGTCCGCGCGGTGCGCTGCCAGTCGCAGTTGGATGTCGCGCAGGTCGGACGCTGGCCGGGTGTGCGCCAGGCACAGCGCGAGGGCGACCGCCTGCATCTGGCCTGCGACCAGGTGGAGGCGGTGGTGCGGCGCCTGCTCGCTGCCGATCCGGACCTGTCCGCGCTGGAGGTCAAACCGGCCGGACTGGAAGAGGCGTTTTACGATCTCACCCACCCCCACGCACAGGCGGCCTGATGAACACCTCCCCGTTGATCCAAGCCGGTACGCGTACCGTGCCGGCCATGTCCGGCCGGCGCCTGCTCGGTGCCTATCTGCAGGAGGCGCGCGCCGAATGCCTGCGCTACCTGCGCAGCCCCGGCTTCGTGCTGCCCTCGCTGCTGTTCCCCGCCATCTTCTACCTGATGTTCGTGGTGGTGCTGGGGTTGGGGCATTCCGCTGACGGGCCGCGCTTCCTGCTGGGCACCTATTCCACCTTCGGGGTGATGGCGCCCGGCCTGTTCTGCTTTGGCGTATCGCTGGCGCTGGAGCGCGGCAACGGCCTGCTCAGGCTCAAACGTGCGCTGCCGATGCCACCGGCCGCCTACCTCATCGGCAAGATGGTGATGGCGATGTTGATGGCGCTGATGATCGGGGTGCTGTTGCAGGTGCTGGCGGTGCTGGTCGCGGGCGTGGCGTTGTCGGCATCCCAGGTGCTGCGCCTGACCGTGACCTGTGTGCTGGGCGCGTTGCCGTTCTGCGCGTTGGGTCTGTTGATTGGCACGCGGGTGAAGGGCGATGCCGCGCCGGCGCTGGTGAACCTGCTGTACCTGCCGATGGCCTTGCTGTCGGGGCTGTGGTTCCCGCTGTCGATGCTGCCGCCGTTGCTGCGCACGCTGGCGCCGATCTGGCCCAGTCATCACCTGAACCTGATCGCCCAGTCCTCGCTCGGCTTCGATACGGGCAGCACCTGGCCGCATGTGGCATGGCTGGCGGTGTTCACTGTCGCGGTGACGCTGCTGGCGGCGTGGCGCCTGCGCCGTCATGGCTGATGGCATCATGGCCCGCACTGCAACCGGAGCCGTCCGCTGATGTCCCGTCTTCTCCCCGCCTGGCTTGCGCCGGCCCCGGATTCGGTGGTGGCCGACAACCTCAGGCTCGGCAAGTGGCCGTGGATCGACGCGGTCCATCTGTTCTGGACGGTGTGGGTGTTCATCACGCCGATGTTCGGCGGCGGTTACACCGTGCGCTGGGCGCTGATCACCCTGTGGTCGTATCCGTTGTTCCTGCTGCTGTATGCGCTGACCTTGCTGTCATCCCGACGCATCGCGCCGCTGTTCGCGCTGGCGATGATCGTGTTGTCGCTGGCCTTGCTGCGGGGGTATCCCTCGGGCATCAACTACTTCATTTTCGGCTGCGTGATGCTGCGGACGAACCGCGCCATCGGCACCGGTCGCTACCTCATCGAAGTGCTGCTGTTGAACGTGGTGTTCGTGGCGCTGGCCTCGTGGATCGGCTACCCGTGGCAGACCGTTGCCTGGGTGCCGGTGCTGGCGGTCATCATCGGCATCATCGTCAACGTGGAGCGCGCCAGCAGCGAGAAGGACGCCGCGCTGCGGCTCTCGCATGAAGAGGTGCGCCGCCTGGCCGCCACGGCCGAGCGCGAGCGCATCGGTCGGGATCTGCATGACCTGCTCGGCCATACCCTGTCATTGATCACGTTGAAAATGGAGCTGTCGCGCAAGCTGTTCGAGCGTGACCCGCAGCGATCGCAGCGCGAGCTGGCCGAGGCCGAGCAGATCGCCCGGGATGCGCTGGCGCAGGTACGCAGCGCGGTCACCGGATTCCGCGCCGCCGATCTGGCCGCCGAACTGGCCTCGGCGCATCTGCTGCTGGAGTCCTCGCATGTGCATCTGCGCTATTCGCCGCCACCGCCGATGCCGGCCTGGATCGAGGCGGGGCTGTCGATGATCCTGCGCGAAGCGGCCACCAATATCGCCCGGCATGCCCAGGCCAATGCGGCGCAGATCGCCATCCACAGCGAGGCCGGGGCGGTGTGGATGGAGGTCGTCGATGATGGCCGAGGCGGTGTGGCGGCCAATGGCAACGGCCTGGCCGGCATGCGTGAGCGGGTACTGGCGCTGGGGGGCGAGCTGCGGATCGATTCGCCCAAGGGGCAGGGAACACGGCTGAAGGTGCACATTCCCGTCACCGCCACGACGCCGTCGTTGCCGCTGGCAGATGCTGCACCGTTGCCGCCTGACGCAGCCGCGGCCGGGGAGGTCCGCGCATGATCCGCATCCTGCTGGCCGAGGACCAGGCGATGGTGCGCGGCGCGTTGTCGGCGCTGCTCAACCTGGAGACGGATATCGAAGTGATTGGCACCGCGGCCGATGGCGAGATCGCCTGGCGGGAGCTGCAGCGGCTCACGCCCGATGTACTGGTGACCGATATCGAGATGCCGGGACTGACCGGGCTGGAACTGGCCCAGCGCGTGCAGCGCCACGGGCTGCCGGTGAAGGTGGTGATCGTCACCACCTTCGCCCGCAGTGGCTTCCTGCGCCGCGCGCTGGATGCCGGCGTGCAGGGCTATCTGCTCAAGGATGCTCCGGCCGAGAAGCTGGCCGAGGCCCTGCGCCAGGTGCAGCGCGGTGGCCGCGCGATCGATCCGCAGCTCGCGGTCGAAGCGTGGTCCGAAGCCGATCCGCTCAACGACCGCGAGCGCCAGGTGTTGCGACTGGCCGGCGAAGGCCGCTCGGCCAACGAGATCGCCGAACAGCTCGGCCTGTCGCACGGCACGGTGCGCAACTACCTGTCCGAATGCATCGGCAAGCTCGGCGTGGCCAACCGCATCGAGGCGTATCGCCTCGCGCGGCAGAAAGGCTGGCTGTAGCCGTTACGGACGCTCGCGGCGTGGGCCGCGGGCCATCGCCGGGAACACGCCGTCGCGGCGCACCCAGGCGTGGTACAGCGCCGCCGACAGGTGCACCAGCACCGTGGCGAACAGCAGGTAGGCCAGGAGCCCGTGCGCTGCCCGCAACGGCGCATACAACCCGGGCGAGTGCGGCACGATCGCCGGCAGATGCACGCTGCCGAACATCACGACCGGATAGCCGCCGGCCGACAGCATCGCCCAGCCGATCAGCGGCATCGCCAGCATCAGCGCATACAGCACCCAGTGCGATGCCACCGCGGCGAACTTCTGGAGGGCAGGCAGATCGGCTGGCAGCGGCGGCGCGCGGTGGCTCAGACGGTTGCCCAGACGTACCAGTGCCAGCAGCAGGATGGCGATCCCGAGCGGGCGATGCAGGTCGATCAGCACCGGCCGCAAGGTCAGCGAGGCGACCATGATCACGCCGACAAACAGCATCGTCAGGATCAGCACCGCCATGCTCCAGTGCAGCAGGCGGGCGAGCAGGTTGAAGTGCGAAGGATCAGGTTTCATGGGTGAGCCGCTCATCGGGTTACTCCCTGGCCGGTGGCTTGGATGGCTTTGCCGCTGGCGATTTCGCGTTCGCGCCGGTCGAATGATTTGGCATACACCGCCGAGCGCGCCGCCAGGATCGGATCATCGGACGCTTCCACGCCGGTGGGCAGGATCAGGGGGTCGAAGTTCAGATCGCGGCAGGCGCCGTCGGCCTGCGGCTGCCACTGCAGCAGTGTCAGCGTGCCCACGGTCACCTGCTGGCGGTTTTCGGGCCAGGGTTGGGAGGGATCGTCGATCGCATCACCGGGCTCGGGCAGGCTCACCTGCATGTCCCAGCGCACCGGGCCGGCGGCCAGGCGCTGGCCCAGTTCCTCGGCCAGATAGTCCAGCGGAGCCTGCGCGCGCTGGGCTTTGTCCATTTCCACAAACGGCGCCTGGGGCCGCATCGACCAGCGCACCGGCTGGGTGTCGCCGGCGGCATTGATGAAGCGGAAGCTGTGGATGCCGTTGTAGGCGGTGTTGGCCCAGCTGCTGGACCACGGTGCCGACTTGGCCCAGGCCTGGAATCGCCGCGCCTGCGGGTACTTGTCCAGGAAGACGGCCATCTTGGCCGGGTCGGGCTTGCCGGTGGCCGGATCCGGGATCTGGGCGCGGGTCTGCTCCAGAAACGCCGCCGCCGAGGGCACGGCGAAGAACGGGAAGCTGTTCATCGCCATCCGCCACTCCTGGCCGTCGTCGCTGCGCAGTTGCAGCGCCATGCTGCGCACGCGGGCCGCGGCATCGGCGCCATGCGGATCGCCGCCGCCGATCGACATCCGCCCCAGCACCGGCACCGCCGTCTGCGAGAACACCCGGGCTTTGGACAACGCAGCGCCCTCGGCCGTGCCCTGGAAGGTGCCCGTCACACAGATGCCCTTGCTGTGGGCCCGGCGGAAACCGGGATGCCGCGCGCCGGTGGCCTCGATCGTGTTGATGAACGTGGACGCAGTCAGGCGCTGGCTGCTGCCGATCCAGCCGGCCGACCAGGCAAAGGCGACCGCGCCGAGCCCGGCGATGCCCGCGATACCGGCCAGCGGCAGCCAGCGGTGCCGGCGCTTCACAGGGGGGGGAGAGTCGGCAGTCATGGGCGTTTCCTTGGTGTGTTGACAGGTAGGACGTGCGGGCGCGCTGTCTATTCCATCGGACTGCGAAAAATATTCCGGAAAGGTTTTGCCCGGTCCGGGAATAATCCTCCGACCTTAGCGTCATACCTGTAACTCTGCCGCCTGACTGTGATGGATACCTTCGACGACGAACGCCTGCGCGCGCTGTTGCCCCGCCTGCGCCGGTTTGCCCGCTCACTGGCGGCCGATCCGGCCAGTGCGGACGATCTGGTGCAGGCCACGCTCGAGCGCGCACTGCGACGCTGGCATACCCGGCGCGAGGACGATGCGCTGCAGGCCTGGCTGTTCTCCATCCTCTATCGCCAGTTCATGGACGAACGCCGGCGCGCGGCGCGCTGGCAGCGGGTGGTGGCCTTGTTCGCACCGCAGCAGGCCGGCACCTCGCCATCGGCAGAGCGCGTACACGATGGACGTGCGCAGCTGGCCGCCTTCGCCCGGCTGCCGGTCGAACAGCGGGCGTTGCTGATGCTGGTCAGTGTTGAAGGCTTCAGCTATCGCGAAGCGGCCGAGGCGCTGGGCATTCCGATCGGCACGGTGATGTCACGGCTGTCGCGGGCGCGCGACCGGCTGCGCGCGCTGGATGAAGGCACCGCCGATACCACTCCGGCACTGCGGGTACTGAAATGAACACACTGCCTCCCGACGACGAAGCACTGCACGCCTACGTGGATGGGCGCCTGGACGCCGACCGTGTCCGCACCCTGGAGCACTGGCTGCAAAACCACCCGGAGCAGGCCGCGCGCATCGCCGGCTGGAAACGCGATGCCGCCTCGCTGCGCGCGACCTGGGCCGGTCTGGAGCCATTGCCGGCCGATACCCCCCTGGCACCGCCGCAGATCCGCCGCCAGCTGCAGCGGCAACGACGCGCGCGGTTGGGGCTGGTCGCCAGTTGTGTGCTCGCCCTCGGTCTTGGCACCACGCTGGGCTGGCAGGCGCGCGAGCTGCGCATGGCCGGTGAGCGCCTGCCGATGGCCGATGCCGTCGCTGCCTACCGTCTGTTTGCCGGCACGGATGTGCCGCTGGAGTCCGGGGCCGGTCGTGACAGTCCGCTGCAGGGCTGGCTGCAGGCCAACTTCGGCGCTGCCGGCGCGGCGCCGGACCTGCAGTCGCAGGGGTTCCAGCTGCAGGGCGGACGCATGCTGTCCACCCCGGAAGGCGCGGCGGCCATGCTGGTCTACCAGGATGCCGACGGGGCCCGCATCGGCCTGTATCTGCGGCCGCGCAGCGACCGCTTCAGCCAGGGCGAGCGCCGCGATGGGCGCCTGCTGGCGCAGTACTGGGCCGAGGGAAATACCGCCTTCGCGCTGGTCGGGCCGGCCACCCAGGCACGGATGCGCCAGTTGCGACCGTTGTTGCACACCGCGGGCTGACGCCCGTCAGGACATCAGCCCGCAGCGGTGATGCTCAGCGGCCGTAACGGGTCTTGAGCATCGCCCAGGCCGAGCGCAGCGCCAGCGCTTCGCCCCCGGCCGGACGGCCCGCGCGCTCGCTGTCGTTCCACGCGTACACGTCCAGATGCGCCCAGGTCTGGCCGGCTTCGATGAAGCGTTCCAGATACAGCGCAGCGGTGACCGAGCCGGCCATGCGCGAACCGGCATTGGCCATGTCGGCGATACCGCTGTTGAGGTAGCGCAGGTACGGGCGCCACAACGGCATGCGCCAGACCGGATCGCGGGTGGCGTCGCCGGCATCGAGCCACTGCTGGGCCAGGGTGTCGTCGTTGGCGAACAGCGCCGGCAGGTCCGGGCCGAGCGCGATCCGCGCCGCGCCGGTGAGCGTGGCGAAATCGATGATCGCCTCGGGCTGCTGCTCGCTGGCATAGGCCAGCGCATCGCACAGCACCAGCCGGCCCTCGGCATCGGTGTTGTCGATTTCCACGGTGATGCCCTTGCGGGTGGTGATGACCTCGCCGGGACGGAACGCGTCCGGGCCGACCGCGTTCTCCACCGCGGCGACCAGCAGGGTCAGCCGCACCGGCAGTTCCTGCGCCATCACCAGCCCGGCCAGCGCCAGCGCGTGGGCGGCGCCGCCCATGTCCTTTTTCATGTTGCGCATGCCATCGGCCGGCTTCAGGTCCAGGCCGCCGGTGTCGAAACACACGCCCTTGCCGACCAGCGCCAGATGCGGCGCATCGGCCTTGCCCCAGCGCAGTGCGATCAGCCGCGGTGCACGGTGCGAGGCGCGGCCGACCGCATGGATGGTCGGGAAGTTCTGTTCCAGCAGTTCATCGCCGGCGATCACTTCCAGTTCGCCGCCATGGGCGTTCACCAGCGCACGTGCGGCATCTTCCAGCTGCTGCGGGCCCATGTCCTCGGTGGGCGTATTGACCCAGTCGCGCACGCGCAGGCAGGCGGTGATGACATCGGCCACTTCGCTGGACGGGGAGGCCAGCAGTTGCGCCGGTGCGCGTGCCGGCTTGCGGTAGCGGGCGAAGCGGTAGCTGCCCAGGCCCCAGCCCAGCTGCAGGTTGCTGGCGCTGGCCACATCAAGTTCGCCGGCCACCTTCCAGACACTGCCGGCCGGCAGCGCGAACGGGGCGTGCGCATAGCTGTAGGCGTCGGCGCGATCACCCACGCCCAGCACCGCACCGGCCAGGCCGTCGGTGCCGGGCAGCAGCGCGACCGAGCCGGGCGCGGCGTTGAACTGCTGGCTCTTCAGCCAGGCCTGCAGGGCGGCCGGCTGCTGCGCGTTCCACGCGGCAAAACCGTTGTGGTCGAGCACGTACAGGGGGAGCGCGCGGGAAGAATCCGTGGTGAAACCATTGAGCGTGGACATGCAATACCTCTACTGCGTCTGGTGGCGGCCGCCGGTTCAGGCCAGGTGGCTGGATGCGTTGGCATCGAGCCAGTCGGCCAGTCCGGTCAGGGTGTCGAACTGCAGATCGGGCTGCAGCTCCGGATGGGTCCATGTATGTGCGTCGCGATTGATCCAGCAACCGCGCAGGCCCGCGCGGATGGCGCCGGCCACGTCCATCTCGGCGTGATCGCCGACGTGCAGCACCTGTGCCGGCGCCACGCCGAGGCGCTCGCAGGCGGCATGGAAGATGCCCGGGTCCGGCTTGGCCGCGCCGAACTCGCGCGAACCCAGCTGGAAGGCGAACAGCTCGCCGATGCCGATGCGCTGCAGATCGGCGTTGCCATTGCTGACCGCCGCCACCGGCACGCGCGTGGCGATACGGTGCAGCGCGGCCAGTGCATCGGGATAGAACTCGACCTGGTTGCGCGCGGCGTAGAAGGCCTCGTAGGCCGGCTCCAGCAGCGCCGGGTTGGCGCCGCTGTTGTCCAGCGCTTCGGCCAGTGTCAGCCGCCGCAACGCGCTCAGGTCATGGTGCAGATGGGGGTTGTCGACGAAGGTGCGTTCGCGCAGTTCGCGCATCGCTTCCACCGGGTACAGGGTGGCCGTCGCCGGGCTGTGCTCGCGCATCCAGTCGTGCAGCACCTGGTCGATCCGCGCGCCGATGGGCGCGAACGGCCAGAGGGTGTCGTCCAGATCGAGGGTGATGGCTAGGACAGGGAAGTTCACCGCGTCATTTTACGTCAAGCCATCGGCGCAGGCTTGCGATGCACTATTCCAGCAGCCTGGCCCAGCCCTGCATGCCGTCCAGCCGGGTCAGCACCAGTTTCACGCAGACCAGCAGCGGCACCGCCAGCAACAGCCCGACCATCCCCCACAGCCAGCCGAACAGCATCAACGCCAGGATCAGCATCAGCGGCGAGATCGCCATGCTGCGGCCGAGCACCACCGGCGTCACCAGCTGGCCCTCCAGCGTGTGCAGGGCCAGGTAGCACAGCGCCGGCAGGAACGCGGTGAGTGGATCGCGGAACTGCACAAAGCCCATCAGCAGCATCAACGCGATGCCGAGCAGCGGCCCCACGTAGGGCGCGAAATTCAGCAGTGCCGCCACCGTGCCCCACAGCAGCGCTTCGGGCAGCGCGATGCCCAGCAGCATCAGCGCGCCGGCCAGGGCCAGCCCCAGCACCACGTTGATCACGCTGATGGTCAGCACGTAGCGCGAGATCTCGCGCTCGATCGAGCGCAGGATGTCGGCGGTGAAACGCTTCTGTTGGCGGGTGGGCAGCAGCGCCAGCACATGCCGTTGCAGGCTGTCGCCATAGATCATGAAAAACAGCGTCAGCAGCACCACCGCCAGCGCCGAGGCTGCCAGCTTGGGAGTGCGCACCAGCGCCTTGTAGGGGTCATCGAGCTGGGTACGGATCACCTGCACCTTGCGGCTGCCCTCGCCGGCGGCGGCGCGGGCAAAGCTCTCGGCCGCCTGGTTGGCCTGTTGCACCGGTTTGACCAGCGCCTGCACCTGGCGCGAGATCTGCCGCATCTGCTGCGGCGCCTCTTGCACCCAGTCGCTGGCCGGCCCGGCCAGCTGCACCGCCAGCGCGCCACTGCCGGTCAGCCCGCCCAGCAACACCAGCACGGCGCCCAGAAACCGCGGGATATGCAGCCTCTGCAGCCCGCGGATGATCGGGTTGCCCACCAGTGCGAAGAACATCGCCAGCAGCACCGGCAGGATCACGCTCTGCGCGGCCCACAGCGTGTAGCCGACGGCCAGGGTGGCCAGCACCACCAGCGCCGTCGGCGAACGCGGACGTGGCGCGGGGGCCGGCGGGTCCTCAGGAGCGGCAACTTCGGGCAACGACTCGGACATGCGGACGATGCTCAGAAAGAGGGAGGGGCGGTGTGCCGGCGCGGGAGCTCAGGACTCTGATACGTCGGTGGCGGCTTCGGCCGCGCGTGGCTGCACGGGGTCGGCGGCTGCGGCACCGGTCGAAGCGGCGGTTTCGGCCGCCTGCCCGGCATCATCGGCCGCAGCGCTGGCCTGTTGCGCCGCCATGCCCGCGGCCGCGGCCGCAAACGAAGCCACCGAGGCCTGTGCCGAGGCCACCAGTCCGGAGACCGAGCCGATCATCTGTAGCCAGCGGCCACCGCTGAAGGCGCCACCGGGCTCCAGCTTGCCGGCCGCAAAGCCGCCGGCCAGGCCGGCGATGACGATGCGTCCGGGGGTCCAGGCGCGCCGCCAGACGTGGTTGAGCAAATTCCACTGGCTGAGGGTTTCGGTGCTGCGGACCTGCACCACGGCTTCGGCGCGCCGCACGCGGCGCTGCAGGACTTCGAACTTCATGGCGGGTTGTCCCCGGGCACGGTCACGTGGGCATCGGGATCTTCATCGCCGGGCTCATCGAACAGGCCCATCCGCGACAGCTGCCGGCGGGTGGCATGCATGCCGGTGTGGTGGAAGAAGTACGACACCCGCCAGATCGCATAGCCGGCCATCGCCAGACTGGCGAGGGTGGGGACCAGCAGCGATATGAACAGTGACAGGCCCAGGTACTGCAGCAACGCGACCAGCGTGGCGGCCAGCAGCAGCCACGCCGAGGCGCCGAACACGATCGCCACCCCGCTCCAGGCCAGGGCACGGCCGAAGGCGCTGCGGGCCAGGGCCAAATCGGCCGAGGCCAGGCGCCGCAGCGAACGGAACGTGTGCGAGGCCGAATCCAGCGTCTGGCGACCGGCATTGCCGATCTGGCGGATGCTCTCTTCCAGTCCGGGGGCTGGCGCATCCGCTCCTGCCGGTTCACCCGGTGGCGGTGTGGCGTGTTCGCTCACGCCGGTCAGTCGTTGCTGCGGGCGAGTTTGGCGATGATCCAGCCGGCGGCGAAGGCCACGCCGAAGGAGGCCAGTGGCCGCTCGCGGATCAGCTCGGCGGCGCTGTCGATCAGATCCTTGCTCTTGTCCATCAGTGCGTCCATCTGTTCCTTGGCGGCGGCACCGCCCAGCTCGGCCGCGGCCAGGCCGGACAGGGCGCTGTCAGACAGCTCGGCCTTCATGTTGGCCTTGCCCAGACGCAGTTCGTCAGTGGCGGCGCCGGCGGCGCCCTTGACCGCCGAACCGGCGGCATTCGCGGCCGACTTCAGGTGCGCGCCGGCCTCGCCCAGATGCTCTTTCATGTTTTCGGTATTGGTGGGGCTCATCGTGATCTCCTGGTTTCAGTGGGAGCGCCGCGAGGCGGCGCGCGGGTTGCAGCGGACGTCCAGAAATACCAGTCGCGGGGTGTAAGGCGCGTTACGGACGATGAACCATCATCGCATCAACAGCTGACCGCGCGTGTTGCCGCGCAGAATGCTCAGCGCCAGTTGCGGCGGGCGCGGCTGGAAGCTGGCGCGCCAGCTGGCCAGATCGGTGAACTCGCCGCTGCTGGCGGCAAGAATCACATCGCCACTGGCCAGCCCCGATTGTGCGGCGCGGCTGCCCCGTGCCACGTTGCTGACCAGCACGCCGTTGAGGCCGGCCTGACGCAGTGACTCGGGCAGATCGGCGAAGGTCGCGCCGCTCAGGCGCGGATCCAGCGTCTCGCCGCTGATCGCACGCGGCTGTTCCTTCAAGGTGGCTTTGAGTTGCAGCGCTCTGCTGTCGCGACGCACTTCCAACTCCACCGTGCGGCCCACCGGCTGCAGGCCCTCGAAGTTGTGCAGCGCCTGCGCGTTGTCCACGCGCTGGCCATTGATCGCGGTGATCACATCGCCGGCCTTCAGCCCGGCGGCCATCGCCGCCGAGGCGGGCAGCACCCGCGTCACCAGTGCGCCGCGTGCTTCGGCCAGTCCCAGGCCCTGCGCGATCTGCGGGCTCAGGTTCTGCGTTTCCACGCCCAGCGTGCCGCGCACCACCACGCCCTTGGTGATCAGCTGCTCGACCACGTCGCGCGCCAGGTTGGAGGGAATGGCCAAGCCCAGGCCGATGTTGCCGGCCATGCTGCCCTGCGGGTTGAAGCTGGCGGTGTTGATGCCGATCAGCTGGCCGGACAGGTTGACCAGCGCACCGCCGGAGTTGCCCGGGTTGATCGAGGCGTCGGTCTGGATGAAGTTCTGGTAGCCCAGCCCGCGGATGCCACTGCGGCCCACCGCCGAGACGATGCCGCTGGTCACCGTCTGGCTGAAGCCGAACGGGTTGCCGATGGCGACCACGAAGTCGCCCACGCGCAGCTGGTCGCTGTTGCCCAGGCGGATCTCGGTGAGCTTCTCGGCCGGGATGCGGATCAGCGCGATGTCGGTGTCGGCATCGGAGCCGAGGAACTCGGCCTTGACCGTGCGCCCGTCGGCCAGGGTCACCTGCACATCGTCGGCGTTTTCGATCACATGGTGGTTGGTCAGCACATAGCCCTTGGCCGCATCGATGATCACGCCCGAGCCGAGCGACTCGTTGATGCGCTCGGCCGGCACCTGCGGGAACAGGCGGCGGAAGAACGGATCGTTGAAGTAGGGGTTGCGCACCCGTACCACCTGCTTGGTATTGACGCTGACCACGGCCGGCATCACCTGCTCCAGCATCGGCGCCAGCGAGGGCAGCGGTTGCCCGGCCACCGAGGCCGGCAATGCGGCCGTGGCCGGCAGCGCGCTGGCCAGCGGCGCGGCATCGGCACGGTTGTCCAGGTGGGCGTTGATCGCCGTGGCGGTGAAGCCACCGAAGGCGGCGGCCAGGGCCAGAGTCAGCAAAGTGGGGATCGGTCGCATAAGTGCGGTAGCTCCGTGCACAGGCGCCAGCGGGCGCGTCGGGATGGGGCGGAATTCACTGAACGCGAGTGTGGCCGGCGACGGCTAAATCGACAATGAAATATTCCGCACCGCCGCAATCCCAAGGCCGGCAAGCGCTTCGCCGATTGCAAGGGGCTGGCGGCAGATTTTTCGTTTGACATCACCTTGCCGCTGGGTAAGCTTGGCCTCGCCATCAGCCACAAGATATTGGGTTGATGTGAAACGCGCCCCCAAGCAGTAGGGTTATGCTCGGGGCGAGCACCCCAGCGGAAGGCGTGCAATGACAGCGAAAACGATGCAGATAACCGGTAGTCCCCGGAGTCCCCTCATCCCGCCAGCAGGCGCGTAACCACGCGGCTGTGCGTCGTCGTCGTTGCCGCCCGGCCCGCCGGGGAAGAGCCAAATCGCGCCCCATGGCGCCTTGAAGAGAATTTCCATAATCATGAGCACGGTGCGTCTTGAAGTGGTCAGCAATCAAACCAAATCGGACCTGATCCCTCTGCAGCCTGCCTCGCAGGACATCTGGGAAAAGAAGTACCGCCTCACGACCAAGGCGGGTGAAGCGCTGGATGCCGATATCGACGGTACCTACCAGCGCGTGGCCCGTGCCCTGGCCGATGCCGAAGCCAGTGACGAGAAGCGCGCCTACTGGTACGAGCGTTTCGTCTGGGCGCTGCGCCGCGGTGCCATCCCGGCCGGCCGCATCACCTCCAATGCCGGCGCGCAGGAACACAAGCCGGCCACCAGCACGATCAACTGCACCGTGTCGGGCACCATCACCGACTCGATGGACGGCATCCTGGAGAAGGTCCACGAAGCGGGCCTGACCCTGAAAGCCGGCTGCGGCATCGGCTACGAGTTCTCCACGCTGCGCCCGCGCGGCGCATTCGTCGCCGGCGCCGGCGCCTACACCTCCGGTCCGATGTCCTTCATGGATATCTACGACAAGATGTGCTTCACCGTGTCCAGTGCCGGTGGCCGCCGCGGCGCGCAGATGGGCACCTTCGACGTGTCGCACCCGGACGTGAAGGATTTCATCCGCGCCAAGCGCGAGGACGGGCGCCTGCGCCAGTTCAACCTGTCGCTGCTGATCACCGACGGTTTCATGGAGGCGGTCAGGACCGATGCCGACTGGCCGCTGGTGTTCCCGTTCAATACCAAGGAACACGGCGACATCGACCTGGCCAAGGCCGAGGACGTGGTCTGGCGTGACTGGCCGACCCACGAGAACTACATCGTCCGCGACGATGGCCTGGTCGCCTGCAAGGTCTACGGCCATATCCGTGCCCGCCACCTGTGGGACATGATCATGGTCTCCACCTACGACTACGCCGAGCCGGGTTTCATCCTGATCGACCGCGTCAACGAGATGAACAACAACTGGTGGTGCGAAAACATCCGCGCCACCAACCCGTGTGGCGAACAGCCGCTGCCGCCGTACGGCGCCTGCCTGCTGGGCTCGGTCAACCTGACCAAGTTCGTGCGCGATCCGTTCACCGACAAGGCCAGCTTCGACTGGGACGAGTACAAGGAAGTGGTGCGCGTGTTCACCCGCATGCTCGACAACGTGGTCGAGGTCAACGGCCTGCCGCTGGAGCAGCAGCGCAACGAGATCATGCGCAAGCGCCGCCACGGCATGGGTTTCCTCGGCCTGGGCAGCACCATGACCATGCTCCAGATGAAGTACGGCTCCAAGGAATCGTGCGAATTCACCGAAGCCATCGCCCGCGACATGGCCGTGGCCGGCTGGGAAACCGGTCTGGAACTGGCCCGCGAGAAGGGCGCCGCGCCGATCATGGACGAGCAGTTCACCGTTACCGCCGCGATGCTGCGCCAGCGTCCGGAAATGAAGAAGGACGGCTGGAAGGTCGGCCAGAAGATTGCCGGCAAGGTGCTGCACGCCAAGTACAGCCGCTACATGCAGCGCATCGCCACCGTCGCCCCGGAACTGGTCAAGGAACTGGCTGAAACCGGCGCGCGCTTCACCCATCACAGCTCCATCGCCCCGACCGGCACGATTTCGCTGAGCCTCGCCAACAACGCCTCCAACGGCATCGAGCCCTCGTTCGCGCACCATTACAGCCGCAACGTGATCCGCGAAGGCAAGAAGTCCAAGGAGAAGGTGGACGTGTTCTCCTTCGAGCTGCTGGCCTACCGCGCGCTGGTCAACGCCAAGGCCATGCCGTTTGCCGAAGGCGCCGACGCGCAGCTGCCGGAGTACTTCATCAGCGCCGACGACATCTCGCCCAAGGAACACGTGGACGTGCAGGCAGCCGCACAGAAGTGGGTGGACAGCTCGATCTCCAAGACCGCCAACGTCCCGACCGACTACCCGTACGAGCAGTTCAAGGACATCTACCGTTACGCCCACGAGCAGGGGCTGAAGGGCTGCACCACGTTCCGCTTCAACCCGGCCGCCTTCCAGGGTGTGCTGGTCAAGGAAGCGGACCTGGAAAACACCACCTACCGCTTCGAGCTGGAAGACGGCTCCACGGTGGAGGTCAAGGGCAACGAGCAGATCGAATACGACGGCGAAATGCACACCGCCGCCAACCTGTTCGATGCCTTGAAAGAAGGGTATTACGGCAAGTTCTGAGTAATGTCCCGGCCGTCCCGCCGCTGCGGCGGGGCGGTGACGCGATGGTCGCCGCCATCGGGTTGTACCGCGTGAGTTCCACGTTGCATCGGCTTCGAGATAGCATCGCCCACGTTACAGACCCGACGCCCTGAGGAGGGCTTTATGAGCAATGGTAATGGTGTGACGGCGACCGTTTCCCAGGTTGTCGAGACTGTGAAAGAAACCACCGCCCATCTGGGAGACAGCCTGGCGGTCACCGCCAGCGACGCCGTTGTCGCAGTCAAGGCCCGCGCCCGCAAAGCCGAGGCCGGCGCCAAGCAGCAGGTCGCCAAGGTGAAGAAGGCCGTGGCCAAGGCCGAGAAGGTCGTCGCCAAGAAGGCGGCCGCCGCCAGCAAGGAAGTGAAGAAGACCGTCTCCTCGGTACGCAAGAAGCTGGAAACGGCCAAGGTCAACGCCCAGGCCGAAGCGGCCGCGCTGAAGAAGCAGGGCGCCGGCAAGCGCGCCGCGGCCAAGAAGGCCCTGGCCAAGGTCGAGAAGACCGCGGCCAGCAAGGCGGCCTCGGCGAAAAAGGCGGTCAAAACCGCCGAGAAGAAGGTCGCCAAGGCCGTGACCAAGAAAGCCGCTGCCACCAAAAAGGCAGTGAAGGCCACCGAGAAGAAGGTGGCCAAGGCCGTGGTCAAAAAGACCGCTGCCGCCAGGAAGGCGGTGAAGACCGTCGAGAAAAAGGCGGTCAAGAAAGTCGCCGCTGCCAGGAAGGCGGTGAAGACTGCCGAGAAAAAGGCGGTCAAGAAAGTCGCCGCCGCCAGGAAGGCGGTAAAGACTGCCGAGAAAAAGGCGGTCAAGAAGGTCGCCACCGCCAAGAAAGCGGTGAGGAAAGTTGAAAAGAAGGTCGTCAAGCAGGCCGCGGCCGCCAAAAAGACCGCTGCCAAAAAGGCCGCGACCGTGAAGAAAGCGGTCAAGAAGGCCGCTCGCAAGTAAGTCGCACCGCGCGCCCCGTCCTCACCGCGAGGACGGGGTTGCTGCCGCATACCCCGCACCACCACGCATATCCAGGACACGCACCATGGCCGTCAAAATCGACAAGAAAATCAAGGGTTACTCCGTCGTCACTCCGGACGACAAAGCCCGGGAAGCAGCGGCCAGCGCCCCGGTTGCCGTGGTCCAGGACGCCTCGCCGCTGGACAACATCGTGCACATGCACGAGCGCATCGAGCGCCCGGAAGTGCTGATCGGCAGCACCTACAAGATCAAATCACCGCTGGTGGAGCACGCCTTCTACGTGACCATCAACGACATCGTGCTCAACGCCGACACCCAGCACGAGCTGCGCCGTCCGTTCGAGATCTTCATCAACTCCAAGTCGATGGAGCATTTCCAGTGGATCGTGGCGCTGACCCGCATCATGTCGGCCGTGTTCCGCAAGGGCGGCGACGTCACCTTCATCGTCGATGAGATGAAGGCCGTGTTCGACCCGAAGGGCGGCTACTTCAAGGCCGGTGGCGTGTACATGCCGTCGCTGGTGGCCGAGCTGGGCTTCATCGTCGAAGAGCACATGAAGTCGATCGGCCTGCTGCACGATCCGGAAATGAGCGCGCACCAGCGCGCGCTGATCGCCGAGAAGCGCAAGCAGTTCGAGGAACACTCAAAAAAAAACGCTGAAGCCGTAACCGTCGCGGTTGCCGCCGTGGAAGCGGGCGAGGACGCCAGTGCCGACAACGGCAGTTTCCCGGCCGCGGCGACCATGTGTCACAAGTGCAGCACCAAGGCGCTGGTGGTGATGGATGGCTGCCAGACTTGTTTGAATTGTGGGTATAGCAAGTGCGGTTGAGATAAGTCGCGACTGTTTTTTGATAAACCGAATTGGGCCAGGTCAGTAGTGAGCTGGCCCAGCTTTTATGTATATCGTGCAATGGGAGTGGGGATGCCGACTTACGCAGAATATATCGCTGAGCAGACTTTGGTTGCACAGGAGTGTTTGCGCGACCTCGGCTGCCAGCCAGTGCTCTTTGTAGGAAGCGGTATTGCGAAACGCTATGGGGGTGGGCCGAGCTGGAAAGAGTTGCTAGCTAGGGTCATTGCGGAGAATCCTCTCATCGAAGATGAATTGCCTTACTTGCAGCAGCGTGAGGGGTCGCTTCCAAAGGTCGGAAGCGTGCTAGTTGATCCGTACCAACGGTTTGCGTGGGGAGTAGGACGAGAGGGCTTTCCTCCAGAGCTCTTCGCAGAAGATGTATCAAAGGATATCTACCTTAAGTATCACGTTGCGGATGTCGTCAAGAGCTCGGTGGGCAGCATTATTGACGTTGATGGTGACCTTCTGGCGGAGATCTCTGCTCTTAGGAAAGTTCGTCCCAACTCAATCATAACTACGAACTATGACCTCATGCTGGAAGAGGTCTTTCCCGAATACACGCCGATTGTTGGTCAGAAGATCATTCGTGCGGCGAGTATGATGATCGGCGAAATTTTCAAGATACACGGATCGATAGATGAACCTCGTGAGCTGGTTCTGACTCACGAGGATTACGAAAAGTGGTGCCTTAGGAAGAAGTATCTTTCGGCGAAGCTGCTGACTTTTTTCCTTGAGCATCCTGTTGTGATTGTTGGATATGCGGCCCAAGATGACAACGTCATCGAGATTTTGAGAGACATCGATGAGATTTTGGGTGGGAACGGCGAGCTAGTTCCTAATATTTTTTATGTAGTTCACGACCCCTTAGTGGACGAGTCATCGTATCCAGCAAGGCAGGCAGTTCTTGATCTGCGAGATGGACGTTCTATGCGCGTGCATTGCATGCAGGCTAATGACTTGACGTGGGTGTTTGATGCGTTCGCTGCCTCTGAAGGGGTTGAGAACGTTAACCCAAAGATTCTTCGGGCGTTGATGGCACGAACGTATAATCTTGTGAGGCACGATATTCCGAAGATGACGCTTGAAGTGGACTTCGGAACTCTTGAGCAAGCAGCCAACAGCGATAGTGAGCTTCCTCGTCTGCTCGGCATAACGTCTTTGTCGGATCCACAAACCTTCAATGCTACCTATCCTTATTTGACAACGGCACTGGGAAGGAAACTGGGATTTCCGAGCTGGCATGGTGCTAGGAAACTGATTGACCAGATCAAGGCAGAAAAGGATGTTGATCTATGCTCAAGCGATAACCAGTTTCATATCGCGGTTAAGTCTGGAACTAATACAGTCATACATAAATACAGTGAGGCTGCGGTCGCACTCTTGACTAAGGTGCAAGTGGGAGAGCCTTACGAGATCCATCTTGAAAGGCCTCATGGCGCACGTAAGGCGCGCAAGAGAGTAGCCGCGGCTTCGTAGCTGGCAAAACAGGGGTCAGAGTGGAGTGACCCGTGTTTTGTGGACAGGGTAGTCAGGGGACAGTCCTGACCGGTTGATATTGCTGTTCGGCTTGTAACGGCGTGGTGTAGCCCAGCCCGGAATGCAGCCTGGCCCTGTTATAGAACACTTCGATGTACTCAAAGATCGCAGTTCTGGCGGCCTCCCGGGTTTTAAACGGGCGGCCGTCATTGATTTCCAGCTTCAGATTCGCAAAGAAACTCTCGATCATGGCGTTGTCATAGGGCATGCCGGGCCGGCTCATGCTCAGCCTTATTTTTGCTTTCGCCGTTTTTGCCCTGTAGTGGAGGCTCCGGTATTGGCTGCCTTGGTCGTGGTGAAGGGTCAGGCCTGGCCTTGGCCGACACTGCAGCAGCGCCATGTCCAGGGCGTCTTCAGCCAGCTTGGCCAGCTGCAGATGACTCATTGCCCAGCCCACAATTCTTCGCGTGCAGACGTCCTGGATGACGGCCAAGTGGAGGATGCCTTCGCGGGTCGATATCTGGCTGATGTCGCCTACCCAAGCCTGGCATGGCGCTGTTGCATGGAAAGGCCACTGCAGCAAACGTGGCGCCGCCGGTGTTGCGTTGTAAGCCCGATGAGCTCGCAGGAAACGTTTACGGCGATGGGTCATCAAACCGTGTCGATGCCGCAGCCTGTCCATGTGATGTCGCCCACAGCGGATACCGCGTGACTGCAGCTCGCGCCACAGTCGACGGCTGCCGTAAGCCGCCCGACACTCGTGATGCACGCTGGCAATGGTCGCGCCCAGTAGTACGTCCTGCGTGGCCCGGCGACTCGGCAAGCGCGTGCGCCACGCGTGGTAACCACTGCAGGAAACCTGCAGGCAACGGCAAAGCAACCTGAGGCGATGGTTTACCCGTTGCCCGTGGATCCAGGCGTACCTCGCTTGGACTGGCTGGCGAAGTACGCCTCCGCTTTTTTTAGGATTTGGTTCTCCTCACGCGCATCGGTCAGTTCACGCTTCAGCCGGGCGATCTCCAGTTGCTCCGGTAATCCCCCCGGCTGTTAG
>NZ_LLXS01000012.1:0-89339 GCF_001431585.1 Stenotrophomonas pictorum JCM 9942
CTTAATCTGGCGGAGAGGGGGGGATTCGAACCCCCGAGGCGCTATAAACGCCTGCCTGATTTCGAGTCAGGTACATTCAACCGCTCTGCCACCTCTCCAGATGGTCCCCGGCGAACCGGGCTGCGAATAATAAGGGGCATTGGCATTGCCGACAAGCGGTTTTTCACAATTGACGCGCCATCGCCTGCCCGGAGCGGGCGTTGCGGCAACCGGCAAGCCACATTGCGACGCTTGCTGTACACCTCCATGAACGCGATGATGCGTTGCCCTTCCTGACGCAATACAGCCCACGCCGGCACTCATGATCGAATTCGGACACCTCAGCCATGTCGGCCTGCGCCGCCAGCTCAATGAAGACACCTACTACGGTGACAGCGAGCTCGGCCTGTGGCTGGTGGCTGATGGCATGGGCGGACACGCCTGTGGCGAAGTGGCCAGCGCCCTGGCGCGGGAAACCATCGTCCGCGAGATCCGCAAGGGGATCCCGCTGGTCCAGGCGATCCGTATCGCCGATGAGGAGATCATCCGCACCTCGCGACGGCGCAATGACAGCCTGCCGATGGGCACCACCGTGGTGGCCGCACAGATCCTGGGGCACCAGTTCGAAGTGGCCTGGATCGGCGACAGCCGCGCCTACCTGTGGCGGGACGGCAAACTGAGCCAACTGAGCCAGGACCACAGCTACGTGCAGGAGCTGGTCGCAAAAGGCTCACTGACCGCCGAACAGGCCCGCGCCCACCCGCACCGCAACGTGGTCACCCAGGCATTGGGAGTCACCGACCCGGCGCACCTGAACGTGGCCACGATGACCGGGGAATTGCGCCCGGGCATGCAGCTGCTGCTGTGCAGCGACGGGCTGAGCGAGGAAGTGGACGATGCCAGCATCGCCAGCATGCTGGCCCATGCCGATTGCAGTGCGCAGGAATGCGTGGACACCCTGGTCGGCGCGGCACTGGATGGCGGCGGCTCGGACAACGTGACCGTCATCCTCGTCCGCTGCCACTAGCCCCCTTCGATTGCCTCAGGCGGTTTCCGGCGCCACCGGCGCACGCTCACCATCCCACCAGGCGTGACCGGCCTTCTTGCGCAGCCGCGCCAGCCGGGCTTCGTGTGCCTCCAGCTCGGAACCGGTCGCCAGCACCCGCGGGCGCGGCAGCAAGACCGCAGGGTCAAATGCCTGTACCGCGCCGACAGCGCCACTGCGCTCGGCCTCTGGCTGACCGAAGCCGATCTCCTCCTGGCCCGAGGTCAGGGCGATATACACATCGGCCAGAATCTGCGCATCGAGCAGTGCGCCGTGCAGCTGGCGATGCGAGTTGTCCACGCCCAACCGCCGGCACAGCGCGTCCAGCGAGTTGCGCTGGCCAGGGTAGCGCTCGCGCGCCATCAGCAGGGTATCGGTGACGGTGACCCGCTCGGCCAGCCGGGTTTTTCCGGCCAGCGCCAGCTCGTTCTCCAGGAAGCCCATGTCGAACGAGGCGTTGTGGATGATCAGTTCGGCGCCATCGACATAGGCCAGGAACTCGTCGACTACTTCTTCAAAGCGCGGCTTGTCGGCGAGGAACTCCAGGGTCAGCCCGGTGACTTCCTGCGCCCCACTCTCGAACTCGCAATCGGGCTTGAGGTAACGATGGAAATTGTTGCCGCTGGGGCGGCGTTCAAGCAGCTCCACGCAGCCGATCTCGACCACGCGGTTGCCTTTCTTCCAGTCCAGGCCGGTGGTTTCGGTATCAAGGATGATCTGGCGCACGGCCTACCTCAGTTGCTTGCGGCGCTGGCGCGCACGCGGATGGCTTCATCGCGGGCCAGCTGGTCCACGCGTTCGTTGTCCGGGTCGCCGGAATGGCCCTTGACCCAGCGCCAGTCGATCCGATGCCGCTGGGTGGCCGCGTGCAGACGCTCCCACAGATCGCGGTTCTTGACCGGATCGCCACCGGCGGTTTTCCAGTTGCGCCGCACCCAGCCGCCCATCCATTCGGTGATGCCCTGGCGCACGTACTGCGAATCGGTATGCAGCACGATCTCACACGGCTCGGTGAGGGTCTCCAGGCCCGAGATGGCGGCCATCAACTCCATGCGATTGTTGGTGGTGTGACCTTCCCCGCCGGTGACCTCGCGCTCATGTCCCTTGTAGCGCAGCAGGGCGGCCCAGCCGCCCGGCCCGGGATTACCGAGGCACGCGCCGTCGGTGTGTATTTCAATGGATTTCATGTAGTTCCGTAAAAAGTCAGGTCGCCAGCGGCCGGCGCCAATCGGCCGTCCTGAGCTGGCCAATAGCGGTCAACGTGGTGGTGCGCTTTTCCCCGCTCAATACACAGATCGCGCGCAATGCCGCCAACGACGTACCTGCGCCTGCACCGGAGGAATCCAGCAAAGGCCCCAGATGGCGCAGCGAGGTGCAGCGCAGACCCTGGCGCTGGATCAGCATCCGGCAATGCCCCGCCGAGGGTGGCCGTGCGCCCTGCCATTGCCAGTGCGTGCGGTAGGGACTGCAGCGGTTGAGCAGTGTCATCCACAGCCGCCCCCCGGGCATCAAGATCCGCGCGCACTCGGCCAGCAGATCCGCCGCCTGCTCCGCCGCCACATGCTGCAGCACGATCGCATTGACGGACTCGGCCGGCAGCGGCAGGGGCAGCGAGCAACGCAGATCGCCGTCGTACCCCGGTCCGGTCACATGCGGATGCAGCCGGATGCCCCGGCCCTGGGGTGGAGACACGGGCAACCAGCTGGCCGCCGGCCCCATCCACAGCCAAGGCTGCGCCGGTACCGCACGCAACTGTTCAAGCAGGGTCCGATGCTCGAGTTCACGCATCGCAAGCGCGCCAGTTTTCTCAAACCAGGCCGAGACTGCAGCTTGACGGGGGAACGGGGCGGCAGGCATGGTCCAATTCTATGCGACTGACCGCCCTGCCTGCATTTCAGGACAACTACATCTGGGCGCTGCAAACACCTGACGACCGCACGGTTTTTGTCGATCCGGGCCAAGCCGGCCCCGTATTCGACGCCGCGGACCAAGGCATGCAGCCCGCTGCCGTCCTGCTCACCCACCACCACGACGACCACATCGGCGGCGTCGCGGCGCTGCGCCAGCGCTGGCCCTGGCTGCCGGTGTTCGCCCCAGCCGATGAACGCATCACTTTGGATTGTGAACGGGTGGGTGAAAACGACCGGGTACAATTGCCCGGCTTCGATTTCACCGTGCTGGAAGTTCCCGGCCACACCCGGAGCCATATCGCCTACCTCGGCCACAACCACCTGTTTTGTGGCGACATGCTGTTCAGCCTGGGCTGTGGACGCATGTTCGAAGGTACGCCCGCCCAGATGCTGGCCTCGCTGCAACGCCTGGCCGCGCTGCCCCCGCAGACATGGGTCTGCTGCGGGCACGAGTACACACTGGCCAATGCCGTGTTCGCTCGGCATATCGATCCCACCAACGCGGCATTGCAACGCCGCCAACAGGAAGCTCAGGACATGCGCAGCCGCTCACGCCCCTCCGTTCCCGCCCTACTGGCCAGCGAACTGCAGTGCAACCCATTCCTGCGCACCAACGACTCCGCCATTCGCGCCGCCGTCGCCACCCGTCTGGGCCGGGCGCCAGCCGATGAAGTGGAGACCTTTGCCGAATTACGGCGCTGGAAAGACGGTTTCCGCGCATGAAGCGGCACGCTCTGGCGCTCGCGCTCGGGATGTTTCTGGGCGTGGGCGCGGCTGCCGCCAGTACCCCGCCGCTGCCCGTCAGCGCCGGGGTGAGCCAGAACCTCGCGGCACTGGGCGCCTTGCCCATTGACCCGGCCTCGCTGCCGCCGCCGACCAGCCGCAATGGTCGCGAGATTTTCGCCAACTTCCGCGAAGGCCTGGCCGACGCCCAGTGCGATGCCGCCGCGACCAATCCCCGCTGGCGCAAGCACTTCGCACACGCCCCTTCGCGCCTGGGCAATATCGAAGACGATGCACTGCCGCTGTTCGGTTACGTGGTTGATGAACTGCGTGAGGCCGGCCTGCCGACCGAATATGCGCTGATCCCCTTCGTGGAAAGCGGCTACAGGCCCGGCGCGCGCAATGCCGGTGGCCCTGCCGGGCTGTGGCAGTTCATCGCCACCACCGCACGCAACCACCGGGTACCGATGGAAGCCGGCTACGACGGCCGCCTTTCTGCGGTGGATTCCACCCGCGCGGCCGTACGCTACCTGAAAACGCTGCACGGCATGTTCGGCGGCGACTGGCGGCTGGCGGTGATGGCCTACAACGCCGGCGAGTACCGCATCCTGCAATCGCTACGGCGGGCCGGCATGAACGCCCAGAACGCGCGTCCCGCAGAGTTGCCCGGGCTCTCGCCCATCACCTATTCGTATGTCGAGAAACTGCACGCGCTGGCCTGTGTGCTGGAACAGGCCGAGAAGCAACCGGATCTGATGGCCGCCCTCGACCGTCCAGTACCGATTCTCAAGGGCCACCCGCTGCCAGCCAACACCACGCTGGCCGCCTGGTCGGCGCAGAATGCACTGGACCCGGCCCGAATCGCCCGCCTCAACCCGGCCGTGACCGGTGCACGCCCGGGCGTGCGGGTGCTGGCACCTGCGATGATCGGCCATGCAGAAGGAGCCATAGCGCAGACCGACAGCTTCGCAGTGGCCTCCTCCTCCCCACCTCCGGCCACGGCCGCAGCCCCGCGCGTGGCCAGCAGCAGCGCAGCAACCACCACCGGCCGGACCTCACGCCGCCATACCGTGCGCAGCGGCGAATCGGCCTGGTCGATCGCACGTCGCTACGGGGTTCCCGTCAAAGCCCTGCTGGCCCGCAACAACCTGGACGCCAAGGCGACGCTCAAACCGGGCATGGTGCTCAACTTCGAAGATGCGCGCTGAGGCCGCAGCTCCCCTGCCCACCCGACACTGCAGGACAGACAAATAAAAAAGCCCGGCGAAAGCCGGGCTTTTTACTTGAACCCAGACCTAGAGCTGGGATTCCTGCACCTGCACCTTGAAGCGCTTGCGCATGCCATCCACATAGGCCTTCGCCGCCGCAGCGCCATCGATCTGGCTGAGCTGCTGCTTCAACATGGACTGCTGCTGCTCACTCACTTCAGCGATATCGCCAGGCGTCACCTTGGTCACCGCGAACACCGCATAGCGACCATCGCCCATGTCGACTTTGCCATAGCTCGGCTTGTCGGCACTTGGCGGTGCCGCAGCGAATACGGCTCGATTGGCCTCAACGGTAGGCATCGGCGCGGTACGCGGCAGACCCGGCATCGGCAACAGCTGCAGTTTTTCGGATTCGGCCAGCAGCTGCAGGGTTTGTCCGCTGCCCAGCTTGGCCAGCAGTGCATCAGCGGCCTTGCTCGATGCTTCTTCCGTACGGTGTGCGCGAATGGCCGCAATCACCTGCTCACGTGCCTGCGCAAGCGGGATCGGCTGCTCCGGCGTGTGCTCGGTGACACGCAGCATCACGTTGTGGTTCGGCGCGATCTCGATCGGGTCACTGACCGTACCGTCTTCCACCCGCGCGTCGGAGAACGCCGCACGCAACACGGCCGGGGTGGCAGCGATACCGCTGGCGGTCGTCCGCGTGAACGGTCCCAGCACCTGCACCGGCACGCCCACTTCCTTGGCTGCCGGCTCCAACGCGGTCGGGTTCTTGTAGACCAGATCCACCAGGCGCCCGCTCAGCTCGCTGAACGCCTTTTCGGTATCAGCCTGCAACTGTTCGGCAGCCAGCTGATCGCGGACCTCCTCGAACGGACGCCCTTCACCGCCCTTGATCTCGCGCAGCTTCAGCACGTGGTAACCGAAATCGGTCTTGACCGGCCCGGTGATCTCGCCAATCTTCATCGCATACAGGGCGTCCTCGAACGGCTTGACCATCACTTCGCGCTCGACCCAGCCCAGATCACCACCCTCGTTCTTCGAGCCCGGGTCATCGGAGTTGGCCTTGGCCAGTGCCGCAAAATCAGCCCCCTGCCTGGCTTCTTCAGCCAGCTTTGCCGCCTTGGCTTCTGCGGCCTTCTGCGACGCCGCATCGGAACCGGCGCTGATCAGGATGTGCGATGCCAGACGCTGCTCAGGCGCAACAAAACGCGCCTTCTCCTCGTCGTAGCGACGGCGCAGCGCGGCGTCATCAGCCGGCGCAACCGGCGGCAACGTCGCCGCACTGAGTTCAACGTACTCGATGGAGACACTTTCCGGCTGCAGGAAATCCTTCGGATGGCTGTCGTACCACTGCTTGATTTCGTCATCGCTGACAGCGGCGGTATCGACTTCCGGTGCGGGCAACAGCGCGAACTCGACGTCACGGGTTTCACCCAGCAGCTTCAGCAGACGCTCGCTTTCACCCTTGGTGACAAAACCGGACTGTGCAAGCGCGCTGGGAATGATCGACTGCTGCAGACTGGTGCGCACCAGCTGTTCGAACATCGCCGGTGTCCGCGGCGGCACACTCTGCGCCAGCACCAGCCGGTACTGGTCGGCATCGAACTTGCCATCGCGCTGGAACGCCGGAATGCTGGCGATGTAATCGCGCACCGCGGCATCGCCGATCACGATATGCGCGTCTTCAGCCGCCAGACGCACGACCTGCTCGTCAATGAGCTGATCCAGCACCAGCAGTTTGTTCTCCGCCGTTTCGAATTCACGCGGATCGAAATTCTCGCCCTGCTGCTCACGCGCCTGCATCCGCGCCTGCTCGAAACGGGTACGGAATTCTTCGGCACTGATTTCGTGATGGCTCCACAGGAACGACATCGGCCACCAGGACGGCGCCGACTGCCACCAGGTCGGCGGCGCCGACACCTTGGCCACGTTCTGCGCACCGACACCGCCAAGATAGCTGTTGTCGATCACGAACAGGAACGGAATCATCAACAGGCCCATGATCACGGTAACGATCCAGCCCGAGGTCTTGTCGCGGAGTTTCTGCAGCATGGGAAAAATCACGGCCCGATTGGCGAGCCGGGCAGTGTAACCCGCTTCCCGCCCGACTCCCAGCGCACGTGTTCCACATGAGCGGCCAAAGAAAAACCCCCGGCTTGCGCCGAGGGCTTTTGAGACAACTGGCGGAGCGGACGGGACTCGAACCCGCGACCTCCGGCGTGACAGGCCAGCATTCTAACCAGCTGAACTACCGCTCCACGTTTTGACTCGTCCGTCCTGCAAGGTTTCCCCGCAAAACGCGCATTCCGAAGAATGACTGGATAAATGGCGGAGCGGACGGGACTCGAACCCGCGACCTCCGGCGTGACAGGCCAGCATTCTAACCAGCTGAACTACCGCTCCACATTTAACCTGTTTGTTTTCTCCGGTCCCGGGGGACTTGAGAAAACGAGGCCCCCGATTCCTCAGGGGCCCGTATGAAGTGGCGGAGCGGACGGGACTCGAACCCGCGACCTCCGGCGTGACAGGCCAGCATTCTAACCAGCTGAACTACCGCTCCACTTTCAAACTTTTACCAATGATGCTTTGGTGGGTGCTGAGGGTTTCGAACCCCCGACCCTCTCCGTGTAAGGGAGACGCTCTACCGCTGAGCTAAGCACCCTAGGTGAGCCGCTTAGTTTACAGCGTCTTTCAGAGCTTTGCCAGCCTTGAACGCAGGATTTTTCGAAGCGGCGATCTTGATGGTGTCACCGGTCTTCGGATTACGGCCGGTGCGCTCGGCGCGCTCGCGAACCTGGAACGTACCAAAGCCGACGAGAGTCACGGCATCGCCCTTCTTCAGAGCTTTGGTGATCTCGGCGATGACGGCGTCAACTGCACGGCCAGCCTCAGCCTTGGACAGGTCGGCAGCAGCGGCAACGCCATCAATCAATTCGGTCTTGTTCATTCTGTAAAACTCCCTTTGCGGTAATGCCGCGGAATAGATGGGTGGGTCGTCGCCCGCATTTGCAGCAGCGGCAACCGGAAAATCCTTCAAACACGTTGCCTGTGATTTCACAGGTACGTGAGTCGCACTTTTATACCAGCCGCCCCCTACCCGCGCAAGCTGAAAAGCCAATAACGACGCGGGTTTCAGGGGTTTTCAGCACTGCATTCAATGCTTGACGCGTGTTGCCGGAGATGACTTGGCCTTGCCTCGTACCGCCACACGCGGCGCTTTCTTGCCCACCTTCTTCGGCGCCGGTGGCGACTCCAGTGCGATATCCAGCACTTCATCGATCCACTTCACCGGCACGATGTGCAGATCGCGGGTGACATTGGCGGGGATATCAGCCAGATCCTTGCGGTTCTCGTCGGGGATGAGCACGGTGCGGATGCCACCGCGCAACGCCGCCAGCAGCTTCTCCTTCAAACCACCGATGGCGGTGACGCGGCCGCGCAGCGTGATTTCACCCGTCATCGCCACATCCGCCTTGACCGGAACCCGGGTCAACGTGGAGACCAGCGAGGTGACCATCGCGATACCCGCGCTGGGGCCATCCTTCGGCGTGGCGCCATCGGGCACATGCAGATGCACATCGTGCTTCTGCAGGAAATCGACATCGATCCCCAGCGTTTCGGCACGCGCACGCACCACCGACAATGCCGCCGTCGCCGACTCCTTCATCACATTGCCCAACTGGCCGGTCAGGGTGACAGCGCCTTTGCCCGGAATCAGTGTCGACTCGATCTGCAACAGGTCACCGCCGACCTCGGTCCACGCCAGACCGGTGACCAAGCCGATCTCGTTCGCCTCCTCGGCACGACCGAAGTCGAAGCGCTGCACGCCTAGGTATTTCTCCAGGTTCTTCGCGTCCACCACCACCACGGCTTTCGGCTTCTTGGCAGATTTCTTTGCAGCCACTTTCTTCACCGGCTGCGGACCGGCCAGGGCAATTTCCTTCACCACCTTGCGGCAGATCTTGGCGATCTCACGCTCGAGGTTGCGCACGCCCGATTCGCGCGTGTAGTAGCGCACGATGTCACGGATCGCCCCCTCCTCGATCGCCAGCTCCTCCACCTTCAGGCCATTGGCCTTGAGCTGCTTGGGCACCAGGTAACGGGTGGCGATGTTGAGCTTTTCATCCTCGGTATAGCCCGGGATGCGGATCACTTCCATGCGGTCCAGCAGCGGACCGGGGATGTTCAACGAGTTGGAGGTGGCCACGAACATCACTTCGCTCAGGTCCAGATCGACCTCGAGGTAGTGGTCGTTGAAAGCGTTGTTCTGCTCCGGGTCCAGCACTTCGAGCAGGGCCGAGGACGGATCGCCACGGAAATCCATCGACATCTTGTCGATCTCATCCAGCACGAACAGCGGATTCTTGCTGCCGACCTTGTTGAGGTTCTGCACGATGCGGCCCGGCATCGAGCCGACGTAGGTACGGCGATGGCCACGGATCTCGGCCTCGTCGCGGACGCCACCCAGGCTCATGCGCACGAACTTGCGGTTGGTGGCCTTGGCGATGGACTGACCGAGCGAGGTCTTGCCCACGCCGGGCGGTCCGACCAGGCACAGGATCGGGCCCTTCATCTGCTTCACGCGCGACTGCACGGCCAGATACTCGAGAATGCGGTCCTTGACCTTCTCCAAGCCGTAGTGGTCGGCATCCAGCGTGTCCTGCGCGGCCTTCAGATCCTTGCGGACCTTGGTGCGTTTGTTCCACGGCACACCCAGCAGCCATTCCAGATAGTTGCGCACCACCGCCGCTTCTGCCGACATTGGCGACATCTGCTTGAGCTTGTTGAGTTCGTTCTTGGCCTTGGCCTCGACCGCCTTGGGCATGCCGGCGTCGGCGATCTTGCGCGCCAGCTCTTCCAGCTCGCCCGGCGCGTCATCCAGATCACCCAGTTCCTTCTGGATGGCCTTCATCTGCTCGTTGAGGTAGTACTCGCGCTGGCTCTTTTCCATCTGCGACTTCACGCGCCCGCGGATGCGTTTCTCCAGCTGCTGCACGTCGATCTCGCCGTCGACCAGGCCGACCAGCATTTCCAGACGATCACCGATCTGCAGGGTTTCCAGCAGCTTTTGCTTGTCGGCCAGGCGCACGCCGATGTGCGCGGCGATGGTGTCGGCCAGACGCGCCGGCTCATCGATACCAGCCAGCGTCTGCAGCAGCTCCGGCGGCAGCTTGCGGTTGGTCTTGACGTACTGCTCGAACAGCGACATCAGCGAACGGGCGATCGCCTCGATCTCTCGCGGCTCGCGCGTCTCATCCGATTCGATTTCCACGCCGTGCCCCTGCAGCGCGCCATCCTGCTCATGGACCTTGTCCACGGCCACGCGCGAGAGCCCCTCGACCAGCACCTTGATGGTGCCATCGGGCAGCTTCAGCAATTGCAGCACCTGCGCCAGGGTACCGACGGTGTACAGGTCCGCCGCGGCCGGGTCATCGGTTTCGGCCGACTTCTGCGCCAGCAGCAGGATGCGCTTGTCCGCCTCCATCGCGCGCTCCAGCGCCTGCATGG
The DNA here is from genome assembly GCF_001431585.1 of Stenotrophomonas pictorum JCM 9942. Classification (NCBI taxonomy): domain Bacteria; kingdom Pseudomonadati; phylum Pseudomonadota; class Gammaproteobacteria; order Lysobacterales; family Lysobacteraceae; genus Stenotrophomonas; species Stenotrophomonas pictorum. Next base: position 10,377 of record NZ_LLXS01000012.1, read on the forward strand.
ACTTGTCGCGGCCCACGAACAGGGGAATGACCATGTGCGAGAACACCACCACGTCGCGCAGTGGCAGGACCGGCAGGTCGAGGACTTCGAGTTGGGACTGGGCCATGGGGGCTCCGCAGGAATTCGGGGGAACAACCAGCCGGGAGCTGGTGGGTGGACAAGGCTGAAATAAAAAAGCCGATGGCCCCGTTATGGGGCCATCGGCGAGGTGTTGCAAGAGGTGTACGAGCGAGATTCTGAACGGGCAACCCAGCCCCGCAACAGTGCGTCCCGTTGCCCCTGTTCAGTCGCCGGAAGCAGCCTTGGGCGGTGCCGGCGGCGTCTGGTAGATCACGTACGGCTCGGACTTGTTCTCGATGACCGATTCATCGACCACCACCTTGCTGACATTTTCCTGCGACGGCAGGTCATACATGGTGTCCAGCAGCACCGACTCGACGATCGTGCGCAGGCCGCGGGCACCGGTCTTGCGCTTGATCGCCTTTTTGGCGATGGCCGCCAGCGCGTCGGGCCGGAACTCCAGCTCGACGTTCTCCATCTCGAACAGTTTCTTGAACTGCTTGGTGATGGCGTTCTTCGGCTCGGTCAGGATCTTGATCAGTGCCGGCTCATCGAGCTCTTCCAGCGTGGCGACCACCGGCAGGCGGCCGACAAACTCGGGGATCAGACCGAACTTGATCAGATCTTCCGGCTCGACCTCGGCCAGTACCTTGCCGATCTCCTGCTTGCGCTCGGTGCTCTTGACCTTGGCGCCAAAGCCAATACTGCTGGTTTCCGAGGAACGCTGCTGGATCACCTTGTCCAGGCCGGCGAACGCGCCGCCACAGATGAACAGGATGTTCTTGGTATCGACCTGCAGGAACTCCTGCTGCGGATGCTTGCGTCCGCCCTGCGGCGGCACGCTGGCCACGGTGCCTTCGATCAGCTTCAGCAGGGCCTGCTGCACACCTTCGCCCGACACGTCGCGGGTGATCGACGGGTTCTCGCTCTTGCGCGAGATCTTGTCGATCTCATCGATGTAGACGATGCCCTGCTGCGCCTTCTCGACGTCGTAGTCGCACTTCTGCAGCAGCTTCTGGATGATGTTCTCCACGTCCTCGCCCACGTAACCGGCTTCGGTCAGCGTGGTCGCATCGGCCATGGTGAAGGGCACATTGAGCAGCCGCGCCAGCGTTTCGGCCAGCAGCGTCTTGCCCGAACCGGTCGGGCCGACCAGCAGGATGTTGGACTTGGACAGCTCGACGTCGTCGTTCTTCTGACGGCTTTCGATGCGCTTGTAATGGTTGTACACCGCCACCGCGAGCGTGCGCTTGGCGCGGGTCTGACCGATCACATACTGGTCCAGGACCTCGAGGATTTCCTTCGGCTTGGGCAGCGAACTGCGTGCCGACTGGGCCTTCTCCTCAAGCTCCTCACGGATGATGTCGTTGCACAGCTCCACGCATTCATCACAGATGAACACGCTCGGGCCCGCGATCAGCTTGCGTACTTCATGCTGACTCTTGCCGCAGAACGAGCAGTAAAGAATCTTGCTGCTGTCCCCGGAACGACCTTGCCGGTCTTCGCTCATGCTTCGCTTACCCAGTTGCTTCCCCCTATGAACAGGGGGTTCAAATTCGAGAATAACACAGGGCCGGAGGGACACCAGCCCCGTTCCGACCCTGCAGAATTGCCGTGTTTTCCGGCAGTTTTTACCATCAGGCCGCTTGGATCGACTCGTCCGGACGACGCTCAAGCACCTGGTCCACCAGACCATAGGCCTGGGCCTCGGCCGCGCTCTTGAAATTGTCGCGCTCGGTGTCGCGCGCGATGGTTTCCAGCGATTGCCCGGTGTGCTTGGACAGCACCTCGTTCAGGCGAGCGCGCAGGGTCAGGATTTCACGCGCATGGATGTCGATGTCGGTGGCCTGGCCCTGGAAGCCCCCCAGCGGCTGATGGATCATCACCCGCGAATTAGGCAGCGCATAACGCTTGCCGGCCGCACCGGACGCCAGCAGCAGCGCGCCCATGGAGGCCGCCTGACCGATGCAGATCGTGCTCACATCCGGCTTGATGTATTGCATGGTGTCGTAGATCGCCATACCGGCGGTGACCACGCCACCGGGCGAATTGATATAGATACTGATGTCCTTTTCCGGATTTTCCGCTTCCAGGAACAACAGCTGCGCCACCACCACGTTCGCCATGTGATCGTCGATGGGACCGACCAGGAAAATCAGGCGTTCTTTGAGCAGGCGCGAATAGATGTCATAGGCGCGCTCGCCGCGGGCGGTCTGTTCGACCACCATTGGAACCATGTTCAGGGCTTTGGCTCGGTTGTCCATTACGTGGGGCACCTATTTTGAGAGGAACACCCCGCGCCAGCGGCGCGGGGATCAAACGCCCGCCAGTTACTGGCGGATGGCTTCCTGGAACGACAGCGACTGCTCGGTGTGCTGGGCACGCTCGGCGATCCAGTCGATCACCTGCTCTTCCATCACGCGGTTCTGCAGGCCAGCCATAAGCTGGGGGTCGTTGCGGTACATCTCAATGACCTGCTCGGGCTCTTCGTAGGTCGAAGCGATCAGGCGCATGGTTTCGTTCAGGCGTTTCGGATCCAGGCGCAGCTCGTTCTTGCGGGCCACTTCACCGACCAGCAGGCCGACCAGCACGCGCTTGGCAGCGGCGTCCTTGAAGCCTTCATGGGCATCGGCCGGCACTTCGCCCGGGTTGCCGCCCTGGCGACGGATGGCCTCGATCTGCTGGGCCAGCATCGCACGGGCTTCGTTCTCGACCAGACGCGGCGGCAGCTCCACCGAGGAATAGGCGGCAATCAGCTGCTCGCCCACTTCACGGCGCAGACGGTTCATCAGCGCACCCTTGAGCTCGCGCTCCAGGTTGGAACGGATGTCGGCGCGGAACTGCTCCGGATCACCGTTCTTCACACCGAAGCTCTTGATAAACGCGGCGTCGACTTCCGGAACTTCCTGTTCGGAGACTTCAACGGCCTTGACGGTGACCTTGGCCGTCTTGCCGGCCAGCGCCGGCACGCGCCAGTCGGCCGGGAAATCGACGTCCAGCGTCTTTTCCTCGCCCTTGGCCAGCCCGACCAGGCCCTTTTCAATCGACTCGAACATCATGCCCTGGCCGAGAATGATGGTGCCCTTCTCGGCACCTTCCGCCGGCAGGCGCTCGTCGCCGATCTGCGACCAGGTTTCCAGACCGACCAGATCCCCTTGCTGCGCACCGCGCGCAACCGGCTTCCAGCTGCGGCGCTGCGCACGCAGGTTCTCGATCATCTGGTCGATGTCGGCGTCGCTGATTTCAGCGGTGTGACGCACAACGTTCAGCTTGGTCACATCGACATCGCCGAAGTCCGGCACCAGCTCGACGGTGGCGACGAAATCGAACTCGCCTTCGCCGGCCTTGTCGATGCGCGGATTGCCGGCGATGCGCAGCTCATGCTGGCGCAGCGCGGCGTCGAACGTCTCGCGCAGCAGGCCATCCACCGCCTCGGCGCGCACCTGCTGACCGAAGCGCTGCTCGATCACCTTGGCCGGCACCTTGCCTGGGCGGAAACCCTTGATGCGCGCAGTGCGAGCGATCTCACCCAGGCGTCCATTGATGTGGGTCTGCAGGCGCTCCTCCGGCAGGGAAAAGGTCAGACGGCGTTCCAGGTTGCCGGTGGATTCGATCGAAGCTTGCATGTGGACTCCTGCCACCGGTGGCGCATGGGCCCCGGCTCGATTGGTAGAGAAACGGATTTGAACGGCGCACGTATCCACGCCAGCCCGGTAGTTTCGCTGATTCTGGCGGGCGCTTCCAGCCCGCTGCAAGACCGCAGCACCGAAACCGGCGCCGGGAAGATGGGACCGGCAATATCCAAAGATGGTGCGAAAGGGGGGACTCGAACCCCCACGCCTTGCGGCACTGGAACCTAAATCCAGGGCGTCTACCAATTCCGCCACTTTCGCGATGCCGATTCAGGCCGCCATTGTTGCAGGAGCGCCAGAAAAGCGGAAGACAAGCACCCGCCCCCCATCCAACGCCCCAGACCGCCCCCCCCTGTCTGGCAAGAAAAAAGCCGCCAGATCACTCTGACGGCTTTTCAATCTGGTGGGCTGTCAAGGATTCGAACCTTGGACCTATTGATTAAGAGTCAACTGCTCTACCAACTGAGCTAACAGCCCTGAAACTTCGGCGCCAAGTCTACACCAGAGGGTGTTTTCCACGCCACCCCAAAGTGCGGGGCTTACATAAAAAGCAAAAGCCGCCAGATTGCTCTGACGGCTTTTCAATCTGGTGGGCTGTCAAGGATTCGAACCTTGGACCTATTGATTAAGAGTCAACTGCTCTACCAACTGAGCTAACAGCCCTGAAAATCAGGAGGCGAATAATGCCGCAACCTGGCTTTTATTGCAAGCCCGGATTTCACTCCGAAGCTTTGAAACAGTGGGGTGGCTGAGGGGATTCGAACCCCCGACCACCGGAATCACAATCCGGTACTCTAACCAACTGAGCTACAGCCACCACTGAAAACTTGCTACCTACCGCTTGCACCTGATGGTGCGCCCGACAGGAATCGAACCTGTAACCGCCGGCTTAGAAGGCCGGTGCTCTATCCAGTTGAGCTACGGGCGCTCTGACCGGATTGTCGCACTCCAACACGCGCTTGGTGCATTGGATGGTCGGGGTAGAGGGATTCGAACCCCCGACATCCTGCTCCCAAAGCAGGCGCGCTACCAGACTGCGCTATACCCCGGCGGTGAATCTCTCCGATGCCCCGGAAAGGTCGGCTATTGTCGTAATAGTGGCGCAGTCTGTCAACGGTAAATTTCACTTCGATTGATACGGGTATGCTTGATGCAGCACCCGCCCCTCATTCCTCGCAACGGAGACTTGCATGCGCAGCGGCAACCCCGCCCTTTCCGAATCCACCTTCCTCGATCTTGGCAGTGGCAGCGTGGTCTCACGCGGCGCGCAGGTGATGACGATCAACGGCACCGTCAACAAGACCGGTCTGCTGTTGCTGCTGGCCGTGCTCACCGCCGCGTTTGCATGGAGCGGCACGATCAGCGACAGCGGCGAGCTGCTGCCGGCCGCCAAACTCTACCTGTGGGGCGGCATGATCACCGGCCTCATCCTGTCGGTGGTGACCATCTTCAAGAAGAGCTGGGCACCGGTCAGCGCACCGCTGTACGCATTGGCCGAAGGCTTCTTCCTGGGCTCGATCTCGGCCATCTACGAAGCCCGCTTCAACGGCATTGTCTTCCAGGCGGTGATCCTGACCTTCGGCACGCTGTTCGCGCTGCTGTTCGCCTATCGCAGCGGACTGATCAAGGCCACCGAGAACTTCAAGCTGGGCGTGGTCGCCGCCACCGGCGGCATCGCACTGGTGTACCTGGCCACGATCGTATTGGGCTTTTTCAATATCAACATCCCCTTCATCCATGAGTCCGGCCTGATCGGCATCGGTTTCAGCCTGTTCGTGGTAGTGATCGCGGCGCTGAACCTGGTGCTGGATTTCGACTTCATCGAAAGCGGCGTGGAAGCCGGAGCACCCAAGTACATGGAGTGGTACGGCGCGTTCGGGCTGATGGTCACCCTGGTGTGGCTGTATATCGAATTCCTGCGCCTGCTGTCCAAGCTGCAATCCCGCAACTGAGGGCCTGCAGCAGACGGTGATGCAAAGGGCGCCCTCAGGCGCCCTTTGTTTTTTTTGGGACGTTGCGCCGCTGACCTGCAACGCGGAGAGTGCACAGGGCCCGGCCCCCGCCCTTTCACATAGCGAAGGCGCGGCGATGACGTTGCGACCGTCCGCAGCACACCGCCCACGCGATCAATCCAAACAGAAACGGAGCGCTTGCGCGCTCCGTTTCGTCAACCACCAGCGTGCCGCCGCCGCAATCAGATGCGGCTGGCGATCGCCTTGGCGAAGCCCATGGTAGTGCCGGTGCCGCCCAGATCGCCGGTCAGCGAGTCCTTGGCTTCCATCGTGGCGACGATGGCCTTGCGCAGGCGCTCGGCGTTTTCCGGCTGGCCCACGTGGTCCAGCATCTGCGCCGCACCCAGCATCAGCGCCACCGGGTTGGCCTTGCCCTGACCGGCGATGTCCGGCGCGGTGCCATGCACGGCTTCGAAGATCGCCACGTCAGCACCGATGTTGGCACCCGGAGCCAGACCCAGGCCGCCGACCAGGCCGGCACACAGGTCGGAGATGATGTCGCCGAACAGGTTGGTGGTGACGATGATGTCGAACTGCTCCGGACGCATCACCAGCTGCATGCAGGCGTTGTCGACGATCATTTCCTGGAATTCGATTTCCGGATACTTGGCGGCCACTTCACGCGCCACGTCCAGGAACAGGCCCGAGGTCGACTTGATGATGTTGGCCTTGTGCACGGCGGTTACCTTCTTGCGGCCGGTGCTCTTGGCCAGCTCGAAGGCGTAACGCACGATGCGCTCGGAACCCTTGCGGGTGATGCGGGTGCCGGAGAAAGCGGTCTCGCCGTCGGCCGACACTTCCTGGCCTTCGGCCAGGTAGGCGCCTTCGGTGTTCTCGCGCACCGTGATCATGTCGATGTTCTCGTAGCGCGACTTGGTGTTCGGGAACGAGATGGCCGGACGCACGTTGGCGTACAGGTCGAACTGGCGACGCAGGGCGACGTTGATCGAGCTGAAACCACCACCCACCGGCGTGGTCAGCGGGCTCTTCAGCGCCACCTTGTTCTTCGTGATCGATTCCAGCGTGGACGCCGGGATCAGCTCACCGTGCTTTTCCAGCGCGGCCAGGCCGGCGTCGGCGTATTCATAGGTCAGGCCGGTGTTCAGCGCGTCGAGCACGAACAGGGTGGCGTCCATGATTTCCGGGCCGATGCCATCGCCGCGGATGACGGTGATTGTCTGCGTCATTTTGGGTATTCCAAACAGGGAGGAGGGGAAAGCGCCATCCGGCTGCCCGGAACCCGGCGCGATTGAAAAGGTTTCAACTGTCAATTATGCCCGATCCGCCCCTCCGCCCCCAACTGGACCAAGGTCTGGGTTCAGCCGTGGTCGTGCCCGGCCGGCGCCTGGGCCGCCCCGTTCTCGAGCTGGTCGAGGAAATCCACCGCCCGCCGCAGGTGCGGAATAACGATCGAGCCGCCCACCACCAGACCGACCGAGAAGGTCTCGAAGAACTCCTCGCGACTGACCCCGGCCTCCTTGCACTGGGCCACGTGGTAACTGATGCAGTCGTCGCAGCGCAGTACCAGCGAGGCGACCAGACCCAGCAGTTCCTTGGTCTTCACATCCAGCGCACCGGCCTGGTAGGTCTGGGTGTCCAGCGCGAAGAAGCGCCGCACCACCTGGTTGGGCTCGGCCAAGATGCGCTGGTTCATGCGCTGGCGGAATTCGGTGAATTCGGCCAGACGGTCCTTCTCGGTCCCGGCGCTCATGCGCCCTGCCCCGCCAGCAGCGGCTCGAGCTTGCCGGCACGATGCAGCGCCATCATGTCGTCGTAGCCACCGACATGGACGTCGCCGACGAAGATCTGCGGCACGCTGGTGCGCCGGGTCAGCGCCATCATCTTCTCGCGCTCGGCCGGATCCAGGTCGATACGGACTTCGGTCCACGACTGGTTCCTGCTCTTCAGGAAGTTCTTGGCGGCCACGCAGTAAGGACACACGGCGGTGGAGTAGATGGTCACTGCAGGTGCGCCGGACACGGCGCCGGTGACGGGATTGCTCACAAGGAAACTCCTCGCTGGAAATGTTGTCCTTATATGGTAGCGGGCGCATGGATTTTCGATGCCACCGGCAGAACACTCTGGATTAACCTGCGCTTCACACCCCGCCGCCGCTTCCCCGTCATCCTCCGCCCAGCCCTACCGGAGTCACCGTTTGCGCCCGTTGCTGCTTGCCACCGCTTTGACCTTGGCCCTGGCCACCCCGCCCGGCGCGGCCCAGGACACGAAACTGCCGGACATCGGCTCATCGGCCGGCGAGCTGCTCACGCCCGCCCGTCAAGCTGAATACGGCGGCATGATGCTGCGCGAGCTGCGCAACTACGGCTACCTGCTGGACGACCCCCTGATCGACGACTGGCTGCAGGGGATGGGCACCGGGCTGGGTGCCAACAGCGCGCAGCCGCGCCAGCCGTTCACGTTTTTCATGCTCAAGGACCGGCAGATCAACGCCTTCGCCACCCTGGGCGGCTACATCGGCGTGAACGCCGGGCTGGTGCTGACCGCCCAGCGCGAAGACGAGGTGGCCGCGGTGCTGTCCCATGAAATCGCCCACGTCACCCAGCAGCACGTGCTGCGCGGCGTGGAGCGCGCCCAGCGCGACCAGATCCCGATCCTGCTGGGCATGCTGGCGGCGGTGGTCGCCGCGCAACAGGCCGGGGGCAACTCCTCCGGCGACGCCACCATGGCCGCGATCACCTCGGGCATGGGCCTGATGCAGCAGCGCCAGATCAATTTCACCCGCTCCAATGAATCGGAGGCCGATCGCCTCGGCATCCGCACCCTGGCCCACAGCGGCTATGACGTGGACGCGATGGCCGGCTTCTTCGAGCGCATGTCCGCGGCCATGCGCGGCAACGAGGGCGGCTACAGCACCCCGGATTTCCTGCGCACCCATCCAGTCAACATCACCCGCATCAGCGAGGCCAAATCCCGCGCCGAGCAGATGAAAAAAGACACCGTGCTGCTCACCACGCAGACGCCCACCGGCGTGCGCCAGGAACGGGTGAATCCCACCCTGCCGGATATCCGCGACCCGCTCGGTGCCGGCGGCAATCCGCTGCTGCCGAGCTCCCTGCAGCTGTCGCTGCCGGCCAGCAGCGTGGCCCGCGGCGCGAGCGGCCAGTTCGACTGGGCCCGCGAACGGCTGCGGGTGCTCAGCGCGCCGACGCCGTCGGAGCTGGTCCGCGAATACGAGGATCTGCGCCGCAGCCAGAAGGACGGCCTGGATGATCCCCAGCGCTACGGTGTGGCCATCGCGCAACTGCGGGACGGCGGCAGCAACACCCGGCAGGCGCTGGAGGATCTGCAGCAGCTGCACGCCACCTACCCGGACAACCTGTGGGTCAGCCTGGCCCTGGGCGAAGCCGAGTCGCGCAGCGGGAAGCGCACCGAGGCCAACCAGCGCTTCGATACGCTGCTGCAACGCCTGCCGCGCAACCGTGCGGTGGCGCTGACCTACGCCCAGGTACTCAACGAGCAAGGCGGCGCCGAGGCAGGCAAGCGCGCCCAGAGCATGCTGCGCCCGCTGCTGGCCCGCTCGGGCGATGACCCAGTGTTCCAGCGGCTGTTCGCCCGTGCCTGCGAACTGGCCGGAGACCCGGTGCGTGCCAGTGAGGCCTACGCCGAGGCCGCCTATCTGAATGGTCGCCCGGAACAGGCGCTGCTCCAGTTCGAGGCCCTGCTCAAACAGCCCGGACTGGATTACATCAGCCGCGCCCGCGTGAATGCGCGTATCGAGTCGATCATGCCCACGGTGCTGGAAATGCGCCGCCTGGGTGTGCGTGACCCGGACATGTCACGGAACTGAATCACGCCGCCGCGTACCGCCGCCGGAAGTCTCATCCGATGTCACAAACCGGTCATCAAACCGTAGTCTACTGGGCGCACTCCAGATTGATGGGCTCTACGGTAGGCAGACGTGCAGAAACGCATCCTGATAGTCGACGACGAACCCGCGATCCGTGACATGGTCGCTTTCGCCCTGCGCAAGGGCGAGTACGACCCGGTCCACGCCGGCGATGCGCTGGAAGCGCAGACCGCCATCGCCGACCGGGTCCCGGACATGATCCTGCTGGACTGGATGCTGCCCGGCACCAGCGGCCTGGAACTGGCCCGGCGCTGGCGCAAGGAGGCCCTCACCCGCGACGTGCCGATCATCATGCTCACCGCCCGCGGCGAGGAGAACGACCGCGTCGGTGGGCTGGAAGCCGGCGTGGACGACTATGTGGTCAAACCGTTCTCCGCACGCGAGCTGCTGGCCCGCATCCGGGCGGTGATGCGCCGCACCCGCGATGACGATGAGGACGGCAGCGTGGCCATTGGCCCGATCCGCATCGACGGCGCTGCCCACCGGGTGTTCGCCGGCGAGGCGCCGGTGCCGATCGGCCCGACCGAATACCGCCTGCTGCATTTCTTCATGACCCATCCCGAACGCGTCTACACCCGTTCGCAGCTGCTGGACCACGTCTGGGGCGGCAGTGTGTATGTGGAAGAACGCACCATCGATGTGCACATCCGCCGCCTGCGCAAGACGCTGGAGCCGTTCGGTGCGGAGAACATGGTGCAGACCGTGCGCGGTGCCGGCTATCGCTTCTCGGCCTCCATCTGAGCGGCTTGATGCTATAACCAGCAGTCATTTCGACGGATCCATCCGCACCACCCGAGAACGCAATGCCCCGCCAATTCCGATCCGCCTGGTTGAAGACGCTGGCCGCCGTGGCCGCGCTGTTGTTGCTGGCCGGATTGCTGGGCGCACTGGTCGGCCACGTCGGGCTGACCGTCGCGGCCGCCGCGCTGGGAATCCTGGCGTGGCACTACTGGCGCCTGCGGCAGGTGCTGCTGCGCCTGACCGCGCGCCAGCGCTGGGAAACCATCAACGGCAATGGCGTCTGGAACGAACTGGACCGCCTGCTGTACCGCAACCAGCAGGAGATGCGCGCGCGCAAGCGGCGCCTGCTGCAGATGCTGCGCAGCTACCGCGCCGCCGCTGCCGCGCTGCCCGATGCGGTGGTGGTGGTGGACCGCAACACCCAGCGTGTGCAGTGGTTCAACGAGGCGGCGACCACCCTGCTCGGCCTGCAGCATCCGCACGACATGGGCGCGGCGCTGGTCGAACGCCTGCAGCCGCTGCCGCTGGCGCACTGGCTGGCCGGTGGCCGCAACGCCGAGCCGATCCTGGATGCCAACTCGCCGGTGGATTCGGGCATCCGCCTGCACTTGCGGCTGATTCCCTATTCGGACCACCACTGGCTGCTGGTCGCCCGCGACGTCACCAAGCTGCTGCATCTGGAGCAGGTACGCCGCGATTTCGTCGCCAATGTCTCGCACGAGCTGCGCACGCCCTTGACCGTGGTACATGGCTATCTGGACATGATGGAGCCGGAGGATTTCCCCGGTACCGGCCCGATGCTGATGGAGATGCGCAAGCAGTCCCAGCGCATGGCGCAACTGGTGGAAGACCTGTTGACGCTGTCGCGGCTGGAATCGCAGCAGCACACCGAACTGGAAACCGTGGCGATGACGCCGATGCTGGTGTCGCTGCGGCGCGAAGCCGAGGCGCACAGCCAGGGACGCCATACCATCAGGATCGAAGACAACGCCGGGGTGGACCTGGCCGGCTCCAACAAGGAACTGCACAGCGCCTTCTCCAACCTGGTCACCAACGCGGTGCGCTACACCCCGGCTGGCGGTCGCATCACCCTGACCTTTGCCCGCGAGAACGGCGGTGCGGTGCTCGCCGTCACCGATACCGGCTATGGCATTCCGGCCAGCCACCTGCCCCGCCTGACCGAGCGCTTCTACCGCGTGTCGAGCAGCCGTTCGCGCGAAAGCGGCGGCACCGGACTGGGCCTGTCCATCGTCAAACACATCCTCGGCCTGCACCAGGCACGCCTGGAAATCCGCAGTGAAGTCGGCCAGGGCAGCACCTTTGCCTGCCACTTCGATGCTGAACACGTCCGCCCGCGACCGGCTCCGCTGTCGCCAGCTCTCACGGAAGATCCCCCGGCATGACTCCTCCCGTTTCGCCTCCGTCGCCCACGTTTGTCAGCACCGATCCGCTGCGCGATCCGGCGCTGTATATCAACCGGGAACTGTCGCAGCTGGATTTCAATTTCCGCGTGCTGGCCCAGGCCATGGACGCGCAGGTGCCGCTGCTGGAACGGCTGCGCTTTCTGTGCATCTCCTGCACCAACCTGGATGAATTCTTCGAGATCCGCGCCGCCGCGGTACGCCACGCGCAGGAGTTCGGTTTGCCCCCGGCACCGGACGGCCTGGGCCCGCAGGCCATCCTCGGCGCGATCCACGACCGCGCCGCCGAACTGGTCGAGCAGCAGTACCACTGCTGGAACGAGGTGCTGCGCCCGGCACTGGCCGAGGCCGGCGTGGGCATCCTGCACAACCGGACCTGGACGCCACGCCAGCGCCGCTGGCTGCGCGCCTATTTCCGCAACGAGATCATGCCGGTGCTCTCGCCGCTGGGACTGGACCCCTCGCACCCGTTTCCGAAGATCCTCAACAAGTCGCTGAACATCGTCGTGGTGCTCAAGGGCACCGATGCGTTCGGCCGCGCCGGCCACTTGGCGCTGGTACGTGCGCCGCGCTCGCTGCCACGCATCATCCAGCTGCCCGAATCGCTCGGCGGCCCGCAGAACTTCGTGCTGCTGTCGGCGGTGCTGTCGGCCTTCGTCGACGAGCTGTTCCCCGGCATGGATGTGCAGGGCGCCTACCAGTTCCGGGTCACCCGCAACTCCGAGCTGGTGGTGGACGAGGAGGAAGTGGAGAACCTGGCGCTGGCGCTGCGCGATGAACTGGCCGACCGTGGCTACCGGCCGGCGGTGCGGCTGGAGATCGCGCACGACTGCCCCAAGCCGATCATGCAGACCCTGCTGCAGAACTTCGGCCTGCCCGAAAACGCGGCCTACCGCATCGACGGCCCGGTCAACCTCAACCGGGTGATCCAGGTGTATGACCTGCTCACCCGGCCGGACCTGAAATACCCGCCGATGTCACCGCGCGTGCTCAAGACCGCCGAGGGCATCTTCGAGAGCGTGGCCGGCAACGACATCCTGCTGCACCATCCGTTCGATTCGTTCAGCACCGTGCTGGACCTGATCCGCGAGGCTTCGGTGGATCCGAACGTGCTGGCGATCAAGCAGACGCTGTACCGCACCGGCAAGGATTCGGGGATTGTCGAGGCGCTGATCCAGGCCGCGCGCAACGGCAAGGACGTCACCGTGGTGGTCGAGCTGCGCGCGCGTTTCGATGAGGAGGCCAACCTCGGCCTAGCCGACCGCCTGCAGGACGCCGGCGTGCAGGTCGTCTACGGCGTGGTCGGTTACAAGACCCACGCCAAGATGCTGCTGATCGTGCGCCGCGAGGGCCGCAAACTGCGTCGCTACGTGCACCTGGGCACCGGCAATTACCACAGCGGCACGGCCCGCGCGTACACGGACCTGAGCCTGATCACCGCCAATGCCGACATCGGCAACGACGTGCACCTGCTGTTCCAGCAGCTGTCCGGGCTGGCGCCGAAGATGAAGCTCAAGTGCCTGCTGCAATCGCCCTTCACCCTGCATGCCGGGCTGATCAAGCGCATCGAACGCGAGACCCGGCTGGCGCAGGAGGGCAAGCCGGCGCGCATCATCGCCAAGATGAACGCCCTCAACGAGGCCCAGGTGATCCGCGCGCTGTATGCCGCCTCGCAGGCCGGCGTGCAGATCGACCTGATCGTGCGCGGCGCCTGCACCCTGCGCCCCGGCGTCCCGGGTATTTCGGACAACATCCGCGTGCGCTCCATCGTCGGGCGTTTCCTGGAGCACAGCCGCGTGTACTGGTTCGGCAACAACGGCGCCCCGGAGCTGTTCTGCGCCAGCGCCGACTGGCTGGAACGCAACCTGCTGCGCCGCGTGGAAACCTGCTTCCCGATTCTCGATGCGGAGGTCGCCCGCCGCGTGTATCGTGAAACCCTGCAGAACTATCTGGATGACAACCTCAACGCCTGGGAACTGCAGGCCGACGGCCGTTACCGCAAGTGCGCGCCAGGCAACGGCGAACCGCCGCATTCGGCGCAGATGACGCTGCTGGCCGGCGTCTGAGGCGCCGGCCAGCAACGGCTGTCATCAGCAGGTGACGGCCGCGCACGGCCATCGGCTACCATTCCGCCATGCCACTGTCCTCCACGACTCCCCCGCCCCTGCAGGAAGGCGACCTGCTGGCCGCCATCGACCTGGGCTCCAACAGCTTCCACATGGTCATTGCCCGCTATCTGCTGGGGCAGCTGCGCGTGGTCGACCGCCTGCGCGAAACCGTGCGCATGGCCGATGGCCTGGACGGCAAAGGCGGGCTGTCACCGGAGGCACGGCAGCGCGCGCTGGAATGCCTGGCCCGCTTCGGCCAGCGTATCCGCGACATCCCGCCGTTGCGGGTGCGCGCGCTGGCCACCAACACCGTGCGCAAGCTGCGCTCGCCGCTGGCGTTCCTGATGCCGGCTGAAACCGCGCTGGGCCACCCGATCGAAGTGGTCAGCGGCCGCGAGGAAGCACGCCTGATCTACCTGGGCGTGGCCCACGCGCAGCCACCGCACCCGGGCCAGCAGCGGCTGGTGATCGACATCGGCGGCGGCTCCACCGAATTCATCATCGGCCGCGGCTTCGAGACGATCGAACGTGAAAGCCTGCAGGCCGGCTGCATCGCCAGCACCCGCCGTTTCTTTCCCGGCGGCAAGCTGAGCAAGAAGCGCTGGAAGGACGCGCTGACCGAGATCGGCGCCGAGTTCCAGCCGTTTGCCGCCAAGTACAAGGTGCAGGGCTGGAACGAGGCGCTGGGTTCGTCCGGCACGCACAAGGCGATCAGCGACATGTGCGCGGCGATGAAGCTGAGCAAAGGGGCGATCACCGCCGAGGCGCTGCCGCTGCTGCGCGAGGAACTGCTGCGCGCCAAGCACATCGACGAGATCGACCTGCCCACGCTGTCCAACGAGCGCAGGCCGATCATCGCCGGTGGCATCCTCGTGCTGGAGGCGGCGTTCCAGGCGCTGGAACTGCAGAAACTGCAGGTCAGCAAGGCCGCGATGCGTGAGGGCATCCTCTACGACATTGTCGGCCGTGCCAGCGAGAACGACCTGCGCGATGAATCCGTCGCCGCGCTGATGCACCGCTACGGCATCGACAGCACGCAGGCGCAGCGCGTGGAGGCTACTGCGCAGCGTCTGTTCGAACAGGTCGCCGCCCTGTGGAATCTGGAAACCGATGATGCGCTGATGCTGGGCTGGGCCGCACGCCTGCACGAGATCGGCCTGGCCATTGCCCACAGCGGTTATCACACCCATGGCAGCTACATCCTGGAGAACTCGGATATCGCCGGTTTCTCACGGCAGGAACAGCAGCTGCTGGCGGCCCTGGTACGCACCCACCGCCGCAACGTGCCCAAATCCGCCTTCGAGGCCCTGCCCGACCGCCTGCTGATGCCGGCCCGGCGCCTGGCCGCGTTGCTGCGCCTGGCCGTGCTGCTGCACCGTGCCCACGAAGCCGATCCGATTCCGACCCTGGAACTGTCGGCAGACGGTGACAACCTGTCGCTGGTACTGGCCCAGGCCTATATCGATGCTCGCCCGTTGCTGCGCGCGGACCTGATCGGCGAGGTCGACGGCATGACCGGCCTAGGTATCAGCTTCAAGCCATTCATCGCCTGAGCACGGGCCGGCTGTCACAGCGCCGGCATCTGCGCGACATCCTGCCGCCACACCCGCCCGGCATCCTCGGCTCAAACGCCGGAGGCCGCCATGCGCTTTGCCATCGTCACCGAGACCTATCCGCCGGAGGTCAACGGCGTCGCCCTGACGGTACAGGGGCTGGAACAGGGCCTGCGCGCACGGGGCCATGCGGTGGAGGTGATCCGCCCGCGCCAGGGTGCGCATCCGGCCGCCACGCATGAACTTCTGGTGCATGGTGCGCCGCTGCCCCGCTATCCCGGCCTGCGCCTTGGCCTGCCCGCGCCGCGGCTGCTGGCCCGGCAGTGGCAGTGCCACCGCCCCGATGCGGTCTACATCGCTACCGAAGGCCCGCTGGGCTGGTCGGCGCTGCGCACCGCGCGGCGGCTCGGCATTCCGGTGGCCTCCGGGCTGCACACCCGCTTCGATGAATATCTGGCCGATTACGGCGCACCCTGGCTGCGGAGCACCGCACTGGCATGGATGCGGCGCTTCCACAACCAGTGCCAGGCCACCCTGGTCCCCACCCGCGAACTGCAGCAGTTCCTGCAGCACAAGGGCTTCGTCCGCGCCCGCCTGCTGGCCCGGGCGGTGGATGGCCGCCAGTTCGATCCGTGCCAACGCGATCCCGCGCTGCGCGCCGACTGGGGCATCGAAGGCGAGGGGTTCGTGGCGATCCACGTCGGCCGGATCGCCGCCGAAAAGAACCTCGGGCTGGCGGTCAAGGCGTTCCGCCGGATCCAGCAGGTCCAGCCGCGGGCGCGGTTCGTCTGGGTGGGCGATGGCCCGCTGCGCGAGCGGCTGGCGTATGAAAACCCGGACTTCATCTTCTGTGGCATCCAGCGCGGCCAGGCGCTGGCCCGGCACTTTGCCAGCGGTGACCTGTTCCTGTTCCCCAGCCGCAGCGAAACCTTCGGCAATGTGACCCTGGAGGCCATGGCCAGCGGCGTGGCGACGGTGGCTTTCAACTACGGCGCCGCAGGCGAGCATCTGCAAAACGGTCACAGCGGGGTGGCGGTGGACAACGAGCAGACCTTCATCGCCGCCGCCGTGCAGCTGGCCGGCGATGACGAGATGCGTGCCACGCTCGGCGCCAACGCCCGCCGCGCGATGCAGCGGCTGCATCCGGAACAGGTCGTGGCCCAGTTCGAGGCGCTGCTGCAGGAGCTGGCCGCGCAAAGGCACACCGATGCGGCCGCCTGAGGGCATCCTCGCCCGCGAGGCCCGCTGGTGCCGGCGGGCGAACCGCTACGGCCGCCGCCGCGGTATCCGCACGCTGTTTTCGGTGCTGAGCCGGCTCGGTGACGGGGTGTTCTGGTATGTGCTGATGGTCGCGCTGGTGCTGGCCGACGGACTAGACGGGCTGCGCGCCGCCCTCCATATGGCGCTCACCGGTGCAGCAGCGCTGGCGCTGTACAAAGGGCTCAAGCGCTGGACCCGGCGCCCGCGTCCGTTCGCCGCCGACCTGCGCATCCGCGCCTGGATAGCGCCCCTGGACGAATACAGCTTTCCGTCCGGACACACACTGCATGCCGTGGCATTCACTTGGGTGGCGCTGGCCTACTACCCGCAGCTGGCGCCGCTGCTGCTGCCGTTCTGCGCCGGCGTGGCGCTCTCGCGCGTGGTGCTGGGGCTGCATTATCCCAGCGACGTGCTGGCCGCCACCGGCATCGGTCTGGGGCTCGGCGGCCTCTCCGTGCACCTCGCCCCCCTGTCCGCCGGGTGAACAGCCCCTACAATGCGGAGCATGACGACACTGTTCATCTCCGACCTGCACCTGGACCCGAGCCGTCCGGCCATCACCGAGCTGTTCCTTGATTTCCTGCGTGACCAGGCGCGCCAGGCCCAGGCGCTGTACATCCTCGGCGACCTGTTCGAAGCCTGGATCGGCGATGACACGCCCTCCAGCGCGGCCGATGCGGTGGCTACCGCCCTGCGCGCACTCCACGACGCCGGTGTCCCGGTGTACTTCATCCGCGGCAACCGCGATTTCCTGCTCGGCAACGACTATGCCGCCCGTGCCGGCATGCGCATCCTGCCCGACCCGGCGGTGATCGAGCTGTACGGCAAACCGGTGCTGCTGCAGCACGGCGACCTGCTGTGTACCGATGACACCGCCTACCAGGCCTTCCGCACGCAGACCCGCGACCCGGCCTTCCAGGCCCAGTTCCTGTCGCAGCCATTGCAGGCCCGCATTGCCTTCGCCCAGCAGGCGCGGGCGGCCAGCCAGGCCCACCAGTCGGAAATGAAGGAAGGCGACCGCGCCCAGTTCGAAACCGTGACCGACGTGGCCCCGGCCGAAGTCGCTGCGACGTTCCAGCGCTACGGGGTGGACACCATGATCCACGGCCACACCCACCGCCCGGCGATCCATGCGCTGAAGGTGGGCGGACGCGATTGCACCCGCATCGTGCTGGGCGACTGGTACGAACAGGGCTCGGTACTGCGCGTGGATGCCGATGGCTTCACGCTGGATGCGCTGGGCTAGACCTAAGCGCCACCTGGCCCAACAACGGAACGGCAGCCTCGCGGCTGCCGTTGCTGTTTCAGGGTGCGGGCACCGGGACCGCCGGATCTCGGGCGCAGCCTTTGAGGGTTTCCGCACCCAGCACAAACTCCGCCGTGTAGGGATGGGGCAGATCGGACATGCCATCCGAACAGGTCGCACGTTCGATGGTCAGGCGGAATGCGTCCTGCCCTTCACCGCCCTGCACCCGCAGGCGGCCGTCGCGCACCTCACGCGTCCCCTCGAAATGACGCGGGCTCTGCTGGGTGTCCGGGGTGGTGTAGTCCAGCGCCGCACCCTCCACGCGTACGCCCCAGAACGGCTCGGTACCGGAGGCCTGCAGAACGGCCGGATAGTCATCGGCAGCAGCCGGCGCGGTGATCGCGGAAGACGACGCGGAGGGCGCAGCGGCGACCGGTCCGGGCGCCTGCCGGGCACAGCCCAGCAGAGCCAGCATCGGCACGACCAGCCAGAGAGGCGAATGCTTCATTTCAGATCCTTGAGAGCAATGACGGACCTCAACCCTACAGCCACAGCGCCTGCTGCTGTATCACCCGCTGGTAATAGCTGATGTTGGCACGCGTTGCATAGAGGGCAGCGAAAACGTAACCGACACCGTTGGCGAACTTACCCAAGCCAATCAATTCCATAACCAGCACGCAGGTGATGGCGATGATCACGTACGCCAGCGCCTGCCGCCACAACCCTTTGGCCAGGAAGTAGAACGGCCCGAACAGAAAAGCGAGGATGTTGAACTGGATGCCGGCGCGCTCACCAAATGGCAGCTCTTTGAACCTGGGCAGCTTTGGTCCACCGGCGGCTTCTATCGTGCGGAAACGCCGCTTCCAGGTATCGGACACATCCGCCTGCGCAATGGCGTCGCGCTGCATGGCGCGTGGCGGTGAGGGTGGCTGCGCCACCGATGCCGGCGCTTGATAGGGATTGCTGTTGTATGGATCTGTCATCGCCCACTCCATTGCACGCAGCCCAGTGGCACCGACGTCGCCTCGTCGGCACGATCAACCGCGCCGATACTGGGCTGGGCCATGGATCAGGTCAAGGCGGAAGCTACCGGGCCGTGGTCGGGGGCGGCACGCCTCTGCGGACGACACAGCTTCATTCGCTGACAAGCAACGCCGTGCGCGCCGGCAGCGTCACCTGGCAACATCAGCAAGCGGCAGCGCTCAGCCCGCCTGCTCCACCAGATCGGCCAGTTCCTCGTCATCGAAGCCGGCCAGCAGCCGCGCCTCCAGATTGAACGGCCCGCGCAGATAGCCGTGGGCGTATTCGCCCAGCAGCTGCTTGAAGCGCTCACGCGGCTCGACGCCTTCGCGCTCGCAGTACCAGCGGTACCAGCGCGAACCGGCGGCGACATGCGCCACTTCCTCGCGCAGGATCACCTCCAGCACATCGGCGGTGGCGTCATCGCCCAGCGAGCGCAGTTTGCCGATCATCGCCGGGGTGACATCCAGCCCGCGCGCCTCCAGCACCCGCGGCACCAGCGCCATGCGCGCCAGCCCGTCATGCGCGGTCTTCTCGCACATCTCCCACAGGCCGTTGTGCGCGGGGAAATCGGCGTAGTCGTGGCCGTGCGCCCGCAGCCGCTCGCGCAACAGCACAAAGTGGCGCGATTCATCGTCCGCGCAACTGACCCAGTCCGCATAGAAACTGCCCGGCAGGCCACGGAAGCGGTACACCGCGTCCCAAGCCAGATCGATCGCGTTGAGTTCGATATGGGCGATGGCGTGGATGAAGGCCGCGCGTCCTTCCGGCGAACCCAGCCCGCGTCGCGGCACGTCGCGCGGATGCACCAGCACCAGCTGCGGTGGCCGCCCCGGCATGCGGATCGGCTGCGGATCGGATGCCTGTGCCGGCAGCTTCAGTCCCCCGGCACGGAACCGCGCGGCGAAATGCTGGGTCAGCGCCACCTTGCGCAGCGGGTCGGCCTCGACCAGGCACAGTTGCGCGGCCTGCAGCAGATCATCGACCGCAGGCATGCCGTCGGCGGCGGCACAACCGGTGTGCATGGATCAGGCGCGGCGCTGGTTCTTGGCTTCGTCCGAACGCAACTGCTGGATGCGTTCGAAGTAGCCCGACTCGATGCCGGTGACGTACTCGCCATTGAAGCAGGACGAATCGAAGGCCTTCAGCTCGGGATTGCCCTCGCGCACGGCCGCTTCCAGGTCTTCCAGATCCTGGTAGATCAGCCAGTCGCAGCCCAGGTGCTTTTCGATGTCCTCGATGCTGCGCTCGTGGGCGATCAGCTCTTCGGCGGCCGGCATGTCGATGCCGTAGATGTTCGGGTAACGCACCGGCGGTGCGGCGCTGGCCAGGTAGACCTTGCGCGCGCCGGCGTCACGCGCCATCTGCACGATCTGCTGGCTGGTGGTGCCGCGCACGATCGAGTCGTCCACCAGCAGCACCACCCGGTTGCGGAACTCCAGATGGATCGGATTGAGCTTGCGGCGCACGGATTTCACCCGCTCGCCCTGCCCCGGCATGATGAAGGTGCGGCCGACATACCGGTTCTTGACGAAGCCTTCGCGGTACTTCACGCCCAGCACGTTGGACATTTCCAGGGCGGCGTCACGCGAGGTGTCGGGAATCGGGATGATGGTGTCGATGTCATGGTCCGGACGCAGGCGCAGGATCTTCTCGCCCAGCTTCTGGCCCATGCGCATGCGCGCCTTGTGCACGGAAACGTTGTCGATCATCGAATCCGGGCGCGCGAAGTACACGTACTCGAAAATGCACGGCGTCTGCTGCGTGGTGGTGGCGCAGACCTCGGAAAACAGCTCGCCGCGCTCGGTGATCACCACCGCTTCGCCCGGCGCGACATCGCGCACGCGCTCGAAGCCCAGCACATCCAGCGCCACCGATTCGGAAGCGACGATGTACTCGTCACCTTCGGCATGGCTGCGCTTGCCCAGCACCAGCGGACGGATGCCATGCGGATCGCGGAACGCCACCAGACCCAGGCCCAGCACCACACTGACCACCGCATAGCCGCCCTTGCAGCGACGGTGCACACCGGCCACCGCGCGGATCGCCGCTTCCGGGGTCAGCATGCGCTGCGCGTCCAGCTCATAGGCGAACACGTTCAGCAGCACTTCGCTGTCCGAATCGGTGTTGATGTTGCGGCGATCAGCCTCGAACACCTGCTTGCGCAGCGCTTCGGTGTTGATCAGGTTGCCGTTGTGCGCCAGCGCGATGCCGTAGGGCGAATTGACGTAGAACGGCTGCGCCTCGTCGGTGCCCTCCGAACCGGCGGTGGGATAGCGCACGTGGGCGATGCCGATGCGCCCCTTCAGCACCTGCATGCGGCGCTCGTCGAACACGTCGCGCACCAGGCCATTGGCCTTCTCCACGCGCAGACGGGTGCCATCGACCGTGGCGATACCGGCCGCATCCTGGCCACGATGCTGGAGGACGGTCAGACCGTCATAGAGCTGCCCGGCGACGTTCTGGTTGCCGACGATTCCGACGATGCCACACATGTTGCGCGATCTCCGCTGGGCGATGCCCGTTAACGTGAAGGTGGCCTTACCTGGCCGGGGGACTCGACCCGTGCCGGATCGGGGTGACCCGGGCGCACCTGCGCCGGATCGATATTGGAAGGCAACGCCTTCGCCGGGTCCTGGTCGTCTGCATCCGCGGCCTGGCCAGTGGCACCTGTCAGCGCCCTGGACACCACCTGCGACAGCACGCCGCCCTTCATCATCTCGTTCAGGGCCGCATTATCGCCTGCGATGGGCAACTTGCCCACGTCCAATCGCGCATATTTGCCTGGCTCCGGCGCAGACAGTCCGCCCACGTCCACCTCCGGCATCTGGAAGTCCGGCAATTGCGCACGCATCCAGCCGGTAGCCGGCAGCAGCAACGGCAACAGCAGGGATTGCTGCCACGCGGCTTCGCGCGGCATCGGCGTGAAGCCCATCAGCAGGATCAGGAGGCAGCTGAAAAAGGCGCCGCGCAGCGCGCCCAGCGCAAATCCCAGCGCACGGTCGGTACCGGTCAGCCGGGTCGCCTGGACGAGGCTGCGCACCGCCATGCCCAGCAGCGCCACCAGCACCATCGCGCCGATGAAGACCAGCACATAGCCGCCGAGGTAATTGGTCATCGAGGGCTGCGCGCCTTCGGCCAGCCAGTGCGCGGCGCGATCGCCGAACTGGAAGGCCGCCCAGCCGGCCAGCAGCCACGAAACGGTGCCGACCACGATGCCGACGAAACCTTTCATCAGGCCCAGCAGGGCCGACACCCCGATCACCGCCAGCAGCAGCAGGTCGATCATGCGCCACCTGGGGCGCGTGGCCGGGCCGGCAAGCGGGCGACGGGAGCGCTCAGGTCAACGCGCATCAGGGATGCGGTCGGACCATGCCAGCGATACCCACTTTGGCGGCAACCTGCGCCTTGAGCTGCTCGGCATCGGCGCGGCTGGCCACCGGGCCGACCCGCACGCGGTTCAACACGCCGTTGTCGGTGCGCACCTGCTCGACGAAGGCGCTGAAACCGGCCGCCCGCACCTTGTCGCGCAGCGCATTGGCATCGGCAGCCTGGCCGAACGCGCCCAGCTGCACGGCGAACCCGACCGAACTGGCCGCCGGAACCGTCGGCTTGGGCGCCGCTGCCGGAGCAGGCGTGACGGCGACCGGTTTGGCCGGTGCGGGTTTGGGCGCTTCCGGCTTCGGCGCCGGTTTGGATTCGGGTTTGGGCGCGGCGGCAACCGGCTTGGCCGGTTCGGGCGGCAAGGTCTCGGTCCGCACCGGTGCCGGCGGCGGGGCGGCGGCCGGGGTACTGGCCACCGCCTCGGGCGCCGCGGCCGGCGTGGCCGCATCGGCATTGAGTACGACCACCTGCGCGTTCACATCGTTGCGCACCTTGCCCGCTTCCAGACGCACCAACTCGGCCTGCGCGCGATCGGCATACGGACCGATGCGCACGCGCCAGGCCTGGCGGCCGTTGATGGTGTCGGCCTGGCGGAAGCCCGGCAGATTGGATTTCTTCAGGTGAGCGATGACCGCATCGGCATCGGCCTCGGTGGCGTAGGCGCCAAAGTTCACCGCGTAGTTGCCGGCCGCCGTTGCCGGCGGCAGCTTGGCACCCGGCTGCCCGGTGGACGGCGCGGCGGCGGCCGTTTCCGGCTGCGCGACGGGCATACCCAGTGCGCCACCGGGCGGCGCACTCGGCGTCACCAGCGGCAGCTCACGGGTTTCGAACTGGCCCTCGGACGGCGCGATCGGCGCCTTCAGCGGCACGTCCTGCACACCACTGTCCGGCGCCGGTCCTTTGACCAGCATCGGCAGGAAAATCACGGCCAACGCCACCAGAACGATGGCACCAATCAGTCGCTGTTTCAGAGGAGTTTCCACAGATGGCGTACAAGCGGCGCGGCGGAATGCCGTGGCGATTATAGGCGGGACGCCCGGCTCACCGCTTCAACCGGCTGAACGGAGCAGCGGCAGGACCTCGGCCACGGTATGGAACGAGCCAAACACCAGTACCCGGTCTCCCGCCTGCGCCTGCGCCAGCGCGGCTTCCAGCGCCCGGCCGACGTCATCGGCCAGCACCGCGGTGGCGGCCTCGGTCTGGAGCAGCCGGTCCCGCAATTGCAGCGCGCTCTGGCCACGCGCAGCGTCGAGCCCGGCCAGGAACCAGCCGGCCACCTGGCCCTGCAGCGCGGCGACCACGGCCGGCGCATCCTTGTCGGCCAGCGCTGCATACACCGCCAGCGTGCGGCCCGCAGCGGGCTCGGCCTTGAGCGCGGCCGCCAGCGCCGTGGCGGCCTGCGGGTTGTGGCCGACATCGACCAGCACTTCGACCCCCTCGCGCATGAAACGCTGCAGGCGCCCGGGCACCTGCGCGGCGGCCACGCCCTGCGCCCATGCCGCCAGCGGCACCTCGCGGTCCAGCGCGCGCAGCGCGGCGATGGCGGTGGCGGCGTTGTTGCGCTGGATCGGCGCCCACAACGCCGGCTGCGGCAGCTCGACCTGGAAAGACACATCGCGCCAGCGCCAGCATTGCGCATCCACCGCCTCGGCGAAGAAATCACTGCCGAAACGGATCGCGTTGGCGCCCAGCACATAGGCGCGGCGCAGCACGCTGGAGGGCGGGTCGATCTCGCCCAGGATCACCGGCTTCCAGCCGCGGATGATGCCGGCCTTCTCCGCACCGATCGTTTCGCGGTCGTTGCCCAGCCAGTCGGCGTGGTCGATGTCCACCGTGGTGATCACCGCCACGTCGGCGTCGATCAGGTTGACCGCATCCAGCCGGCCACCGAGCCCGACCTCGAGCACCGCCAGATCCAGCCCGGCCTGCGCGAACACCCACAGCGCGCACAGCGTGCCGTACTCGAAATAGGTCAGCGGGGTATCGCCGCGCGCGTCTTCCACTGCGTTGAAGCCGGCCACCAGCGTGGCGTCGTCCACGTCCTGGCCGTCGATGCGTACCCGCTCGTTGTAGCGCAGCAGGTGGGGCGATGTGTAGGCGCCCACCCGCCAGCCGGCGGCACGGGCGATGGACTCGATGAACGCCACCGTCGAGCCTTTGCCGTTGGTACCGCCGACCACGATGCTGCGTTCGGCCGGTTGACCTGGCGGCATACGCTGGGCGACCTCGCGCACGCGCTCCAGGCCCATCGCGATGTTCTGCGGATGCTGCTGTTCGATATGGGCGAGCCACTGCTCGAGCGTGGCGGGACGGACGGAAGACATGCTGACGTTTCTCAGGATCATGGCCGGGCTGCAGGCCGGCTGCGCGTTGCGCGCGGGACAGGTGCCCATGATACAGCCCGCCGTCGACGCCCTGCGTGTGATCCGGCCCCGCAGGAAGGCCGCCATGCGACCTGTGCAGCCGATGCCGCGGGTGGCTACGGCGCCGGGGCTTCCAGCGGCAACGGCTGCTGCCGCGTGCGGGCGGCGCGCAGCTGCGCCAGCGATTGCCGGCACGCCTCCAGATCACGCCCGCACAGCACGCTGCTGACCACGAACCGGCGCTGTCCGTCGTTGACCAGCCGGTTGCGCACCAGCATCGTGCCGTTGAGCTGGAACAGGCTCAGCCCCTCCTCATCGCGCAGCCAGAAATTGACCTGGTCGCCATAACGGCGGAATACCGCCAGCGGGCCGATGGCCGCGATCGCCTCGGGAATCTGCATGAAACCGATCGGCACCGGATCAGCCACGAAGCCCGGCATCCCCTGTGCGCTGTTGCCCAGCCCCGGCCGCACCTGGCCGCTACGGCGTTCTTCGAAGAACGGATCGCGCACCCGCGCGGCGGCGCGCGCCGGCACCGCCTCGGGCAGGGGATCGAACGCGAACGGCAGACGATAGCGGGGCTGGCCACGGTACTCCGGCGCCACAACCCAGCCGCGCGCGGCCTCCAGCGCCACCGCATCCAGCGCCGCCACGCCCGAGGACTGCTCCAGGCGCGCAGCGCCGACCCGGCCACAGCGGTCGGTCTCGATGATCACGTTGACGGTGTAGTCCAGCAGCCGCCACAGCTCGTCCACCGGATAGGACGGCGCGCGGTTGGCGTGCGCCGGGAACGGCGGGCAATCGGCCTGCGCCGCCGCTGCCGACGGCAACGCCAGCAGCACGGCCACCAGCCCGACGACGGCGGTCACCGCACGCCGCATTACAGCGCGCGGTGCTTGGCTTCGCCGAAGAACGGGGTGTGGTGCGCGCAGTCGTTCAGGCGCACCACTTCCAGATGCTCCACATCCGGGCCTTCGAGCAGGTTCAACGTGGTCGGCGCCTGGCGGAAGCTCCACAGCTTGGCAATCGGCAGGCCCAGGATCTTGCACAGGATCACCCGGTTGACCGCGTCATGGGCGACCACCAGCAACGTGTCGTCCTCGCCCAGCCCGTCGGCGGCGGCGCTCAGGCCGCGCCAGCTGCGATCCAGCACCTGGCGCAGCGATTCGCCGCCGGGCATCAGCACGGTATCCGGCTCCTCGCGCCACGCGCGCAGACGTGCCGGGTCCTTGTCGTTGATCTCGCTGGCAAGCAGACCTTCCCACTCGCCGTGGGCGATTTCCTGCAGGTCCGGCTCGGTCAGCAGCATCGCTTCTCGGGCACTGCCCAGCGCGGCCCTGGCGGTCGCCTGGGCGCGGCTCAGTGGCGAGGCCACCGCACGGGCGATCTGCACGTCCGCCAGCCGCTCCCCCAGCGCCCTGGCCTGGGCCTCACCCACCGGCGAGAGGGGAATGTCGATCTGGCCCTGGTAGCGGCCTTCGGCGTTCCACGGCGTTTCGCCGTGACGGGCAAGCAGGATGCGCATGCAGCATTTCCGTTGAAAGGGGGAGAACCGCCGGGTGAATGCGGCGGGACCGGCATCATAGCCTGAGCCCGCCGCGGTGCCAGAAACGGTTGCCTGCGTTACGGACTCGGCGTGTTCAGCGCATCCGCCGTCTGGCCGGAACGGCGACCGCAGGGGAGCCGGCGGCGAATGCGGGCAGACCGGCAACGGCGGGAGATGGTCGCGATCCGGCGTGACCATCCCGTACATGCCGCACAGACCTGTCCGACCGGCGGCCAAGACCGGGGCGCCAGCGCCGCCTTTTGTTGCCCGCCGCGCATTCACCCGGCGACGGCAGGCGTTACCATGCCCGGCTTCCATCGCCCAACCGGTATGACGTCCGCATGAGGGTCCGCACCTCCCACGCCCCCCAGCCGGCATGAACGACGTTCCTGTCGCACCGACGTCCCGCTCCGCCCCCTGGAGCGAACAGCGTGATCCCTGGGCCGCAGCGCTGGTCAGCGCGCTGCTGCATGCGCTGATGCTGCTGCTCCTGCTCCACTCCAATCCCCCGCTGGTATCCACGCCCCAAGGCGCGGTTGGCGGTGGCCGGGTCAAGGTCGATTTCGTCGGCGACGCACCGCCGTCAACGCAGCCAAGCAACGTGCCGCCGCAGGACAAGCCCACCCAGGCCCCGCGCGCGCAACCCAAACCCACCACGCAACGCCGCAGCCCGGAGCGCAAGCCGGTGCCCGAGGCCCGCTACATCGAGCCGCCCAGCGAACCGGAGCAGCAAGAACAGCCGACGCCGCAACCGGCACAGGCGCCGGCCGCGCCACCGCCGGCAGCCAGCCCCTCCGAATCGGTACCGCGCCGCCGGCAGACCTGGACCGGACGCCCGCCCGGCGCGCTGGACAGGACCACCGCCGCGGACGATCACGGGCATTCGGCCGGCCCGGGCAATGACAGCGGCCGCCGCATCGACCGCAGCGCGGGCGCGCCGGCCATGGAAGTGGGCGGCTACCAGATCGTCTATGACCTGATCAGCGAGGAAAAGCTGCGTGCGTGGATGGACGGGGCCAAGGAGGTCGATGGCCAGAAGGAACTGTCGATCCCGCTGCCGGGCACCACCTGGCTGATGGTCTGTCCGGCCGAAGTGGCCCTGCGCCGCGGCTCCAGCAAATGCCGCATGCTGGCGGCGGACGCGCCCGAACTGCAGGCCATCGGCGATGCCCGCCAGTTTGTCATCGTGATGTTCGTCTACCGCTACGGCGAGCTGCTGTGGCGCGGCCCCGGCCCGTACCGCTGAGCGCGGTGCAGAATCGGGCAGCGTAGCCCGGGCAAGCGCAGCGCACCCGGAAGACGGGCGATCGTCGCCGGGGGCACGCAAACCTCCCCGGGGGCGCGTGGCTTGCCCGAGCTGCAGCTTTGGCAGGAACGACGCCGCTCGCGAATCCATCGACGCCACAACACAGCAGCAAGGTCCGCAAGTGCAGCGGCTTCGGCCAACGGCAACTTCCTCGGCTTCGCAACGGAGGTCGCTGTCAAAAAAGCCGTGACCGTCCCGGGCACAAAAAAACCCCGGGCCGTTTCCCGCCCGGGGCTTTTCATTCACACGATGCGACCGCTTACTTGGAGGCGGCGTCCATTTCCTTCAGCAGCTGCGGCGCCGGCGCCACTTCCTGCATGATCCAGCGCATGTAGCGCTCGTCCACCGAGATCATGCGGGTCATCACCGGGTCGAACACCCAGTTGCTGGCGACCGATTCCCAGATGCCGTCAAACGCCAGGCCGACCAGACGGCCATGCGCGTCCAGCACCGGCGAACCGGAGTTGCCGCCGGTGATGTCCAGATCCGACAGGAAGTTCACCGGCACGCTGCCGATGCGCTTGTCCTCGAAGCCACCGTAGCGCTTGGCCTTGACCGCATCGAGCAGCGCCTTGGGCGAATCGAACGGATCGGCGCCGGTTTCCTTGGCGACGATGCCTTCCAGATCGGTGAAGGCCGGCTGCGGCTTGCCATCCAGACCGGTGTAGCCCTTCACGTTGCCGAAGGTGATGCGCAGCGACAGGTTGGCGTCCGGATAGACGAAGCCGCCCTGGCTCTTCTTGTAGTCGGCGATGGCCTGCAGGAACAGCGGACGCGCCACCAGCTCCTCGCCGATGCGCAGCTTGCGCTGGTGCTCCAGCTCCAGCAGCGCCGGCATCACCGCCACCGCGTACTGGATGGCCGGATCGGTGCTGGCTTCGAACGCGGCCTTGTCGGCCTTGAGCCACTTCAGGCGCTCATCCAGGTTGCCCAGCTTGGAACCGTCCAGACGCGACACCGTCGCCGCCACGGCCTTGGCATCGCTGCCACCGATCCAGGTGTCGAACGCCGGCAGGCGCTGCGCGGCCGGCAGCTGCACGTACTCGTTGAGCCAGTACTGCTGGAACTGGCGGTCCATGGCCGGCACGTAGCGGCGATCCATCTGCTTCAGGCCGCCCTCGATGGCCGGCAGGTCACGCTCCTGGTAACCCTCCTGGCGCTCGGCGTCGGGCTTGGTCCTCTCGATGGCCAGACGGTACAGGCGCACGGCGGTGCCCAGCGTACCGGTGCGGTTGAGCATGCCCAGATCCATGTCGCGGGCCTGGGTGGCGCGGGCCTGCTGGCCCAGCACCTGCAGCTGCGCATAGGCGTCCAGCGCCGGCTTGCCGGCCGCGCCCTGGCCACGCAGCCATTCCAGCACCGCCGCTTCTTCCTTCTGCTTGTGGGCCAGCACGTTGTTGCGCTTGAAGCCGTCCAGCTGGCCGTCGTAGTTCTTGCTGGTGTTGTTCCAGCTGGCCATGTTCGCGGCGTACTTCACCGCGATGTCCGGGTTGTCCTTGCTGGCCGCTTCCACCAGCGCGATCTGGTCCTTGTAGGCCTTGGCGATGGCCGGGTAGGTCCAGTTGGCGGTGTTCTCGAACTCGCTGACCAGCGCATAGCGGTCGGTGCGGCCCGGGTAACCGGCCACCATCACGAAGTCACCCTCGCCCAGCGGCTGGTTGGCCAGCTTCAGCCAGTGCTTGGGCTGGTAGGGCACGTTGTCGGCGGCGAAGGCGGCCGGCTTGCCGTCCTTGCCGACGTAGGCACGGTAGAACGCGAAATCGCCGGTGTGGCGCGGCCACATCCAGTTGTCGATGTCGCCACCGAACTTGCCGACGCTGCCCGGCGGCGCATAGGCCAGGCGCACGTCGCGGATTTCCATGTTCTTGAACAGACGGTAGGTGTTGCCGCCGGAGAAGCTGTACAGCGTGCAGGCGTAGGCCTCGTCGGTTTCACACTCGGCGATGAGCTTCTTCTCGAACGCTTCCAGCGCCTGGGTGCGCTTGAGCGGGTCGGCACCGGCGCCGGCGATGGCGGCCTTGGCCTGCGCGGTCACATCGGTGATGTCGTCCAGCACGTAGATGCGCGCGTTCGGGCCGGCGCTGAGTTCGTCCTTGGTGGTCGGCGCATTGAAGCCGTCCTTGATCAGGTTCTTCTCGGCGGTGGAGTTGAGCTGGATCGCACCGTAGGCGCAGTGGTGGTTGGTGACCACCAGGCCCTGCGGCGAGACGAAGCTGGCGGTGCAGCCGCCCAGGGCCACGACCGCGCCCATCGGGTCGCCGGTCAGGTTGGCCAGCTGCTGCGGGTCCAGCTTCAGGCCGGCCTGCTTCAGCGGCCCGGCGATTTCCGGCAGCTGCTGCGGCACCCACATGCCTTCGGCGGCCTGCGCGGCCTGGGCCATGCCCAAACCGGCCACGATGGAAAAAGCGAGAAGATTCAAACGCATGGAACATTCCCCAAATTAAGGTTGCGGCGATTGTAGCGGTTGCAACCGCCGCCCCTCCCCTGCCATCGGTCAGTACCGGGTTGTTACAGACGAAAGCATATAATCGGCGCCCTCACTCACACGGCGGTTTTCCCTGCAATGGCACACAACACGATGCGCGCGCTGGTGAAGCGCGAAGCGACCAAGGGCATCTGGATGGAACAGGTGCCGGTCCCCACGCCCGGCCCCAACCAGGTGCTGATCAAGCTGGAGAAGACCGCCATCTGTGGCACCGACCTGCACATCTACCTGTGGGACGAGTGGAGCCAGCGCACCATCACCCCGGGCCTGACCATCGGCCATGAATTCGTCGGCCGCATTGCCGAAATCGGTCCGGGCGTGACCGGCTACGAGATCGGCCAGCGCGTGTCGGCCGAAGGCCACATCGTCTGCGGCCACTGCCGCAACTGCCGCGGCGGCCGCCAGCACCTGTGCCCGAACACGGTGGGCATCGGCGTCAACGTCAACGGCGCGTTTGCCGAATACATGGTGATGCCGGCCACCAACCTGTGGCCGATCCCGGACCAGATCCCGTCGGAGCTGGCCGCGTTCTTCGACCCCTACGGCAACGCCGCGCACTGTGCGCTGGAGTTCGATGTGATCGGCGAGGACGTGCTGATCACCGGCGCCGGTCCGATCGGCATCATCGCCGCCGGCATCTGCAAGCATATCGGCGCGCGCAATGTGGTGGTCACCGACGTCAACGACTTCCGCCTGAAGCTGGCCGCCGACATGGGCGCCACGCGCGTGGTCAACGTCGCCAACACCTCGCTCAAGGACGTGATGGCCGAGCTGCACATGGAGGGCTTCGACGTGGGCCTGGAAATGAGCGGCAACCCGCGCGCCTTCAACGACATGCTCGACTGCATGTACCACGGCGGCAAGATCGCCATGCTCGGCATCATGCCCAAGGGCGCCGGCTGCGACTGGGACAAGATCATCTTCAAGGGTCTGACCGTGCAGGGCATCTACGGCCGCAAGATGTACGAGACCTGGTACAAGATGACCCAGCTGGTGCTGTCCGGCTTCCCGCTGGGCAAGGTGATGACCCACCAGTTGCCGATCGACGACTTCCAGAAGGGCTTTGACCTGATGGAAGAAGGCAAGGCCGGCAAGGTCGTGCTGAGCTGGAACTGACCGCCAGCAGATGAAACACCGAAGGCGCCGCAAGGCGCCTTCGGTCGTTGCGGGAGACACCGAACGGACGCAATTCCGGCAAATCGTCGCAGCGCGCGTACGCGGCGGCCCCTTCTGATCGCCCGTCCCCCCGGCGCGAACGGCAGGTAGGCAGCTGTTGCCGGGCCGGTCAGCATCGCGCGACCGGGAGCAGGTGATCGCAGGTGGCAGCGGTAGGGCCGCGGTAGCGCGGCGCTTTCCCCGACGGCGGAACCCGCCAAGAAAAAGGCGCCTTGCGGCGCCTTTTTCACACCACATCAAACACCGATCAGGGCACGTCCACCGAGACGGTGAACACCACACCCGGCTTGTAGGTGTCCGACTCGCGGCGCAGCGACGGCGCGTCCGCACCGAAGGTGTCGTAGTAGCCCACAGTGGCGGTGGCCGGGCCGAACGCCTTGGAAACCGAGATCGAGCCGTCGTAGTAATCCTCGCGACGCGGCCAGTCGTTGCCCTGGGCCTTGATCGTGGTGTAGCCGGCCGAGGCGCCGATCGAGAAGCCGGTCTCGCCGATGTCGTAGCTGGCTTCCAGCGCGCTGTAGGTCTGCTCGGCACCGCTGTTGCTGTAGTCGTCGGCATAGCCCAGCAGGCCGCTGACGGTCACCGGGCCGGTCCAGGTGACCTTGGCCAGATATTCGTTGTAGTCGATGTCGCCGTAGTCGCTGGAGGCGCTGGTGTAGGTGTAACGGTTCACCCCCAGGTCCAGATTCCAGCGGTCGGACAGGTCCTTGCTCCAGCCGATGGCGTAGTCGACCTCGAAGTTCGGGCCGCCCTTCTCGCCGAAGTCGACGTTGGAGCCCCAGACGGTGGCATACAGGCCGAACGGCGCGCTGTAGCTGGCCTCGGCCTGGAACGCCGGGCCGTTGTCGGTCTGCGACACACCACGGAACACGTAGTCGGTGGTGACCGTCGCGTTGAAGCTGAACGGGGATGCGGTTTCCTCGCTGTCCTGGGCGCTGACAGCAAACGGTACGGACAACAGGGCGGCGCAAACGGCAGCGGCAAGGCGCTTGTTGTGCATCAGGGATTCTCCAGGCAGTGGGGGATATCGAAACCGTAGCGGCCACGATTCACGAATTTTTAACCGCATCCTATTGCGATGCAACAACTTCGTGCTCCCCGCCCCCCCCTATTCAGCGCTCCGTGCGCGGGAACACGCCATAGCGTCGCACCTGCAGATGCACGGTGCTGCCGGGCGTGTAGGCCGGCGCCGCCGCCGGCAACTCCAGCTCCAGTTCCGAGGCATCGGCATCGAGTTTTGCGCGCAGCCGGACCTTGCCCCCACTGCGCTGCAGCGCGGTCACCGTGGCCGGCCAGCCGCCCTCGCCCACTGCCAGATCCTCCGGTCGCACATAGATTTCCACCGCACCCGCGGTGCTGGTCGAGGGCGCGGGCAGACTGCCGCCGCCCACCGCCAGCCGGCCGTCCAGCAACTGCGCCGGCAGCCGGTTGGCCTCGCCGACAAAACCGTAGACGAACGGCGACACCGGCTGGTCGTAGACCTCGGCCGGAGTGCCCAGCTGTTCGATGCGGCCGCGGTTGAGGATCGCCACGCGATCGGCCAGCTCCAGCGCCTCTTCCTGGTCGTGGGTGACGAACACCGTGGTCAGCCCGGTGCGGTCATGCAGTTCACGCAGCCAGCGCCGCAGCTCACGGCGGACCTGGGCATCCAGCGCGCCGAACGGCTCGTCCAGCAGCAGCACCCGTGGCTCGATCGCCAGCGCGCGTGCCAGCGCCACGCGCTGGCGCTGGCCGCCGGAGAGCTGTGCCGGATAGCGCCCGCCCAACCCGTCCAGCTGCACCAGCGACAGCAGTTCCTGCACCCGCGCATCGATGCGCGCCTTGGGCCAGCGCCCGGCGCCGCGGCGCACCTCCAGGCCGAAGGCGATGTTGCCGCGCACATCCCGATGTTTGAACAGCGCGTAGTGCTGGAACACGAAGCCGGCGCGACGTGCCTGCACGCTCAGCGCGGTGGCGTCTTCGCCATCGAACAGGATGCGGCCGCTGTCGGCATGTTCCAGCCCGGCGATGGCCCGCAGCAACGTGGTCTTGCCCGAGCCGGAGGGGCCGAGCAGCGCCAGCAGCTCGCCCTGGCGGATATCCAGGCTCACATCCTCCAGCGCGGTGAAGCTGCCAAAGCGCTTGCCCAGGTGTTGTATGCGTATGCTCATGCGGTCCTCAGCGGCGATGGAGAGCGGCCAGCGATTCGCCGTGGCGCCACTCCAGGAAAGTCTTGACCACCAGCGTCAGCAACGCGCTGGCCGCCAGCAGCGAGGCGCAGGCGAAGGCCGCGCTGTAGGCGTATTCGTTGTAGAGAATC
Organism: Stenotrophomonas pictorum JCM 9942; assembly: GCF_001431585.1. Taxonomy (NCBI): domain Bacteria; kingdom Pseudomonadati; phylum Pseudomonadota; class Gammaproteobacteria; order Lysobacterales; family Lysobacteraceae; genus Stenotrophomonas; species Stenotrophomonas pictorum. The sequence continues at coordinate 43,857 of NZ_LLXS01000012.1, forward strand.
TCCACGTGCAGCGGCAGCGTGTTGGTGCGCCCGCGGATATGTCCGGACACCACCGACACCGCGCCGAATTCGCCCATCGCCCGCGCACTGCACAACAGCACGCCGTACAGCAGGCCCCAGCGGATGTTGGGCAGGGTCACCTTCCAGAACATCTGCCAGCTGCTCGCCCCCAGCGTCAGCGCGGCCAGCTCCTCGTCATGGCCCTGCTGCTCCATCAGCGGCATCAGCTCGCGCGCGATGAACGGGAACGTGACGAAGGTGGTGGCCAGCACGATGCCGGGAATGGCGAAGACAATGCGCGGCAGCTGCAGCAGCACCTCGCCCAACACCGGCAGATGCAGGCGCAGGCCGTCCTCGATCAGCGGCCACAGCCAGCCGTCGCGACCGAACAGCAGGATGAACACCAGCCCGGCCACCACCGGCGAAACCGAGAACGGCAGGTCGATCAGCGTCACCAGCCAGCGCTTGCCGGGGAACGGGTGCTTGCTCACCGCCCACGCCGCCGCCACGCCGAACAGCAGATTCAGCGGCACCACGATCGCGGTCACGGTCAGCGTCAGGCCCAGCGCCGCTACCGCATCCGGATCACTGAGCGCGTTCCAGAACGCCAGCACGCCGCCGCGTAGCGCCTCGGCGAACACCAGCACCAGCGGCAGCAACAGGAAGGACAGCAGAAAGCCCAGCGCGCCGAGGATCAGCAACCCCTGCACCCAGCGAGGCTCGGTGATGACGCTAGGCGTGCGCGCGATGGGGCCGGCCGGTGTGACGGGCAGCGCCTGCGCCGAGACGATGCTCAATCCGCTCATCGTGCCCCCCGCCGCTGCAGCCGCGCCTGCAGGGTGTTGACTCCCAGCAGCACCGCGAAGGACAGCAGCAGCATCGCCGCGGCAATGGCGGTGGCACCGGCGTAGTCAAACTCCTCCAGACGGATGGTGATCAGCAGCGGCGCGATTTCGGTGACGTGCGGCAGATTGCCGGCGATGAAGATCACCGAGCCGTATTCGCCCACGCCACGGGCGAAGGCCAGTGCGAACCCGGTCAGCATCGCCGGCCACAGCGCCGGCAGCACCACCCGCATGAGGGTCTGCAGGCGGCTGGCGCCCAGCGTGGCGGAGGCCTCTTCCAGTTCGCGCTCGGCCTCGGCCAGCACCGGCTGCACGATCCGCACCACGAACGGCAGGCCGACGAACACCAGCGCCACCACGATGCCCAGCGGCGTGTAGGCGACCTTGATCCCGAGCGGCTCCAGCCATTGCCCGAGCCAGCCGTTGCCGCCGTACAGCGCGGTCAACGCGATGCCGGCCACGGCGGTGGGCAGCGCGAACGGCAGGTCGATCACCGCATCGAACAGGCGCCGGCCCGGAAAGCGGTAGCGCACGAACACCCATGCCACCCATGTGCCCATCAGCGTGTTGAAGGCGGCGGCGGCGAAGGCGGTGCCGAAACTCAGCCGCAGCGCCGCCAGCACCCGCGGCTCGCTCCAGATCTGCCAGATGCCCGCAGGCCCCAGTCCGGCGGCCTTGGCGAACACGCCCAGCAGTGGCAGCAGCACGATCAGGCCCAGCCAGGTCAGGGTGATGCCCATGCTCAAACCAAACCCCGGAAGCACCCGGGGGCGGCGTCGCGGCACTGCGGCCGTTGTCTGCAACACGGCGCTCACGTTCTTACTTGCCCGCCTGGATCTGGTCGAACACACCACCGTCGGCGAAGTGTTCGGACTGGGCCTTGGCCCATGAGCCGAATGCCTGCTGGATGGTCACCCGTTGCACCGGCGGGAGGCGTGCGATGTCGGCACGGTCGGCCTGCTCGGGATGGCGCGGCCGGTAGTAGTGGCGGGCGGCGATGCGCTGCCCCTCCGGCGAATACAGGTACTGCAGGTAGGCCTGCGCAACCTCGCGGGTACCGTGACGGTCGACGTTGCGGTCCACCAGCGCCACCGACGGCTCGGCCAGGATCGACAGCTTCGGCACCACGATCTCGAACTTGTCCGGACCCAGCTCTTCCTGCGCCAGGAAGGCCTCGTTCTCCCAGGCCAGCAGCACATCGCCGATGCCGCGCTGGACGAAGGTGGTGGTCGCCCCGCGCGCGCCGGTATCGAGCACCGGCACGTTGCGGAACAGCGCACGCATGTAGTTCAGCACCTTGGCGCGGTCACCCTTGAAAATGTGGTCGCCATAGGCCCAAGCCGCCAGGTAATTCCAGCGCGCGCCGCCGGAGGTCTTCGGGTTGGGCGTCACCACCGACACGCCGCTGCGCAGCAGATCCGGCCAGTCGCGGATGCCCTTGGGGTTGCCCTTGCGCACCAGGAAGACAATCGTCGAGGTATAAGGCGCGCTGTTTTCCGGCAGACGCGACTCCCAGTTGGCGGGAATCAGCCCGGATTTCTGCGCGATCGCGTCCACGTCGTAGGCCAGCGCCAGCGTCACCACGTCGGCCTCGATGCCATCGATCACCGCCCGCGCCTGCTTGCCCGAGCCACCGTGCGAGGTTTCGACCGTGACGGTGTCGCCCCGGGTTTGCTTCCAGTGCCTGGCAAAGGCGGCGTTGTAATCACGGTACAGCTCGCGGGTGGGGTCGTAGGAAACGTTGAGCAGCTGCACATCGCGCGCGAACACATGGCCGGCGGACACGGCCAGGCCGAAGGCCAGTGCCGCGCTGACGATGCGGGAAACGAAAAAATGCTTCATGGGGCTCTCCGTCATAAGGAAACTTGCAGGCGCGAGAAAACGGCTTTTTCATCAGGCAACGTCGCGCCACCGGCAACCGCATCGAAACGGCTGTGCAGGTAGTTGGTGGCCAGCTTCAGGTTGGCGGTGAGGTACCAGTTCGCGCCCAGCGTCCAGGACTGGATCCGCGCGGCCGAGACCGCCGGATCGGCGTAGAGCGGGAATGCCGCGTCATCGATCCGCAGTTCGCCGTAGCGCGCGGTGAGTTCCAACGCGCCCAGCCCGCCATTGACGCCCAACGGCCGTGACGGCGTCACTCCGCGGTAGCCGGCCTCCTCACCGGTGAGCACATAGCTGGCGGTGGCCTGCCAGGCGTGGTGCTCCAGTTCCTTGCGACGTGCGTCGCGTGCTACCGCCTGCCGCGAGGCGATGTACTCGGCCTGCAGGCCCAGCCCGTTTCGGTAGAACCAGCCCTGTGGCGACCAGCGGCGGTGTTCACCGGCGGCGATCACCGAGCCGCGGTAGGCGAAGAACGTGGCCTGGCCCGGGATGCGATAACGCGGCAGGAAGTTGTTGCCGCTGCCATGCTTTTCGCCGGTGCTGGCGCCGATGCCAAAGCCCAGACCCGCCCAGCCGCTGTCACCGCCCTTGAACGGCTCGAAGAACACGCGGCCGGCATATTCGAAGTCATCATCCGGATTGCTGGCGATCGCGTCGCGGCCATCGACCGCACCGTTGAACACGCCCAGCGCATAGCTGAACCTGCCCGTGGCCACTTCGCCCTGCAGCTGCACGCCCAGATCGCGGTTGGGCGCCAGTTCGCTGGCCAGCGCGCGCTCCACATCCACCAGCGCGGCCGAGGACTGCAGCCGCTCCAGACCGACCGGCGAGGTGAACTTGCCCACCCGCAGCGTGTAGGCCGGATCGAAGCGCAGGTCGGCATAGGCATCGACGATGCTGGTGCTGTCGCCGGCGAACTCCGGGGTGAAACGGTAGGCCCCCCGCTGGCCCAGCGAGCCCTCCAGCGTCGGCCGTGCGGTGCGCAGCAGGAAGGTGTCGTTCTGGCTGCTGTCGCCGAGGAACACCCGCGCATCGCCCTGCAACAGGCCGCGCAGCTTCAGCTCGTAGTTGCCGTCACCGGACTTGAACGCCGCACCCTTCTGGTCGATGGCGATCCTCGGCGCAGCCCTGGCTGCGGCCTCGCGCTCTTCCTCCTGCAGTCCCAGACGGCGCTCGAGAATGCGCAGGCGCTGGTCCAGATCGGTCAGGACGATACCCTCGGCGCCGCCAGCGACACCGGCCAGACGTTCCAGCCGTTCCAGACGCTGCTGCAGCTGTTCCACCGTCAGCGTCTGCGCTGGGGCCGATGACCACGCCCCGCACGCCGCCACGGCCAGGCCGAGGGACAACCGCTTCCTGGTCGGCGCTGTGGATCGGGGACGGTACGCGGTCATCGGCGGACTATTTCCGGGAGTGGGCAGCCGATGCTGCAGGCGCACACCGGAGCGGAGAAATGACTTCGGCCCCGCCGCTTATAGCCTTTGCGCATGACGCCAGCGCCGAAGGTGGCGGACGGCTAAAATCGGCCATTCCTTAGCTGCTTGTACGGCCCTGCCATGACTTCTCTCCAGACCGATTCCCCGCTCACCCGGCATTACGCCGAGGAACTGGACGCGATCCGCGCGCAGGGCCTGTTCAAGTCCGAACGCATCATCACCAGCCCGCAGTCAGCCGAAATCTCCCTGGACGACGGCCGCACGGTGCTGAATTTCTGCGCCAACAACTACCTGGGTCTGGCCGACCACCCGGACCTGATCCAGGCCGCCAAGGACGCGCTGGACAGCCATGGCTTCGGCATGGCCTCGGTGCGTTTCATCTGCGGCACCCAGGACCTGCACAAGCAGCTGGAAAAGCAGATCGCCGAGTTCTTCGGCAAGGACGACACCATCCTCTACGCCGCCTGCTTCGACGCCAACGGCGGTCTGTTCGAACCGCTGCTGGGCGAGAACGACGCGGTCATTTCCGACAGCCTGAACCATGCCTCGATCATCGACGGCGTTCGCCTGTGCAAGGCCAAGCGCTTCCGCTACGCCAACTGCGACATGGCCGATCTGGAAGCGCAGTTGCAGGCCGCCGACGCGGCCGGCTGCAAGACCAAGCTGATCACCACCGACGGCGTGTTCTCGATGGACGGCTTCATCGCCCCGCTCGATGAAATCACCGCGCTGGCCAAGAAGTACAACGCGCTGGTGCATATCGACGAATGCCATGCCACCGGCTTCCTCGGCGCCACCGGCCGCGGCTCGGCCGAGGTCAAGGGCGTGCTGGAGAAGATCGACATCATCACCGGCACCCTGGGCAAGGCCATGGGCGGCGCATTGGGCGGCTTCACCTGCGCCAGCGCCGAGGTGATCGAACTGCTGCGCCAGCGCTCGCGCCCCTACCTGTTCTCCAACTCGCTGCCGCCGCATGTGGTCGCCGCCGGGATCAAGGCGTTCGAGATGCTGGCCGCCGCCGACGACCTGCGCGCCACCTTGCGCGAGAACACCGCCTATTTCCGCGAGAAGATGACCGCCGCCGGTTTCGACGTGAAGCCCGGTGTGCATCCGATCAGCCCGGTGATGCTGTACGACGCACCGCTGGCACAGAAATTCGCCGAGCGCCTGCTGGAAGAAGGCATCTATGCGATCGGCTTCTTCTTCCCGGTGGTGCCCAAGGGGCAGGCCCGCATCCGCACCCAGATCAGCGCCGCGCACAGCCGTGAACATCTGGACCGCGCGATCGACGCGTTCACCCGGATCGGCCTGGAGCTGGGCGTGATCAAGGGCTGATCACCGCCTGGGTAGAAACAGAAAAGGCGCCGTCACCGGCGCCTTTTTCGTATCTGTTGCAAGCGGCTCAGTTCTTGCCGCGCTTGGCCGGCTTGGCCGTTTCCGGCACCGGCGCCGGCGCGCCCTTGGCCACGCGGATACCGTTGGCCTTCATCCACGCGTCGAACTGGTCGGCGCTCATGCGCTTCTCGCCCTGCTGCATCAGGAAGCGGTAATTGCCCTGCGCATCTTTCTGCGCCACCGGTGCATCCACCGTCACCGTGACCGGCTTGTCCTCGGCCTTGGCTGCCGGCTTGCCGGAGGACGCGCACCCGGCCAGAAATGCCACAGACGCCATCAACACGGCAATGGCGGAAACGCGAGCGGAAGAGTGCATGACCATGACCTCGGAAACAGGGGATCAGTCTAATCAACCCCTGCAACAACTCCAGCTATTCGACTGAATTATTTGAACCCGATACAAAATCGTCTTGCTTGGCCAGGCCCTTGCCGCCGGCCAGCGCCTTGAGCTCTTCTGCGGCCAGCTCGCGCCATTGCCCTTTTGCCAGCTCTCCGAGCTGGACCGGGCCGATCGCCACGCGCACCAGCCGCAACACTTCCCACCCAAGAACCTGCAGCAGGCGCCGGATATGGCGGTTGCGCCCTTCGTCCAACACTATTTCCAACCAGGCGGTACGCCCGTTCTGGCGCAACAGCCTGGCGCTTTGGGCTGCCAGATGTTCGCCGGCGTCATCGACGCCATGATGCATCCTTGCCAACTGGTCCGCATCCGGAATCCCATCGATCTGTACCCGATAGGTTTTCAGCGGTCCAGTGAGTGGGTCGGTCAACCGCGCCGCCCACTCCGGGTCATTGCTGAAGAGGAGGAGGCCCTCGCTCGCCTTGTCCAATCGCCCGGCCGGCGCCAGCCACGGCAATCCCGCCCCGTCGAAGCAGCGATAGACCGTCTGCCTGCCCTGCTCGTCCTTCACCGTGGTGACCAGCCCACGCGGCTTGTTCAGCGCCAGGTAGAGCCGCCGTGCTGCCGTCAACGGCTGCCCATCGGCCACAATCCGGTGAACGCCCTGGATGATGGGAAATTCCGGATCACGGATGACCCGTCCATCCACGCTGACCCGGCCGTCCTGAACCCGTCGCGCCGCCTCGCTGCGCGAACACAAACCGGCCTTGGACAGCACCCGCGCCAGCCCGTGACGCCCCCCGGCGTTGGCCACCGGCCTGATCGGTGACGCGCCGGAAACAAAATGCCCGCTCCTGTTGCCAGGGCGGGCATTGTAGTTATGGGGGTGCTTGCGGGAGGCCATCTGTGATTGCGAAGGAGCTCCCGCCGCCTTACTTGGCCTCGGTTGCCGGTTGGGCCGGCGCAGCACCCTCCGCCGCAGCCGGACGGGCCTTAACCACGCGCACGCCACGCGCCTTCATCCACGCATCGAACTCCTCGGCGGTCATGCGCTTGCCATTCTGGCTCATGTCAAAACGCCACGGGGTGTTGTCGAACTCGGTCTGCGGCTTGTACGCCGCCGGATCATTGGCGTTGATCGCCGGGCGCGCCGGTATCGCGCTGGCCACGTTGTTGCAGCTTTCCACCCGCAGGCGCATCAGCACCTGGTCCAGCGACTGCCCCTCGCTGGAGCCGGAACTGAGCACCCCCGAGGGCATCCCCAGCTGCCCCTGGCGGGCGTACAGCTCCGAGGCCACCGGTGCGACTACCGTCGCCGCCAGCGGCGCGGGCATCACCGCGCTGGCCGAACAATCGACAGCGGCGTGCGCGGCGGGAACAAGAACCAGACCCAGCACACCGGCCAGTGCGATACGCAACATGGTGACTTCCATTCGAACAAGAGAACGTCGCGAGTGTAGGCAGGCACCGGGGTGCTTTCAACCGTCTTCTGCCGGCGGTTCTGTGGCCGGCCGCACACCCCCGCCAAGTCAGGGGTGAAAAAGTCCCGCCAAAACAAAAAACAAGGCCCGGCAATGCCGGGCCTTGTTGTGTCTCAACTGTAGCGTCCGATCAGTTCTGGACGTTCAGCTCGGTGCGACGGTTCTTGGCGCGACCTTCCGGATTGTCCGAACCATCCGGGTTGGTGTTCGGAGCAATCGGGCGGCTCTCGCCGTAGCCGATCGGGCCGACCATACGCGAGGTGTCAACACCGTTGTCCTTCAGGTAGTCGTACACCGCCGCAGCGCGACGCTCCGACAGCTTCTGGTTGTACGCGTCGGTGCCCTTCGAGTCGGTGTGACCGGCCACTTCAACACGCAGATCCGGGTAACGCTTCAGGATCTCGGCGGCTTCGCCCAGGATCGCAACAGCGTCCGGACGCAGGGTGGCCTTGTCGAAGTCGAAGTTCACGCCCTTCAGATCGATCGACACCGGCACCGGGCAACCGTCCGGACCAATGGTCTGGCCAGGCTGCGAGGTCGGGCACTTGTCGTCGCAGTTGTTGACGCCGTCACCGTCGTCGTCCAGGTCAGCGCAGCTCGGCGCGACCGGAGCCGGAGCCGGAGCAACTGCGGCGACCGGAGCCGGCCCCAGCGGGATCACGACGCCGACCGAAGCCAGCACGTCGCCGAACCAATCCTGCTGGTCGCCAGCTGCGGCGGTAGCAACGCTCTGGTCGTCGAAGTCGGCGCGGTAGGCCAACTCGGCACGCACGGCGACGCGCTTTTCAAACGTGGTCTGCAGACCCACACCGACCTTGGCAGCCAGGTTGCCGTCCTTGCGCTGGGCCGGCGAGTCGACCGAGTTGATCACATATTCTTCTTCCGACTTCTGGTAGCCCAGACCTGCCAGCAGGTACGGGTTCCAGCCACGGCCGTCCTGGATGAAGTGGCGACGCAGGTCCAGCGAAACGCCGTACTGCGACCAGTTCAGATCCTGGTTGTTGTCGAAGTTCGGGTTCTGGTAGTTCAGCTCACCGTCCAGCGACCAGTTCGGGCTGATGAACTTGCCCAGACCCAGGGTTGCGAACGGAGCATCGTTGGTGCCACGGTCGTTGTCCTGGAAGTTGAAACCAGCAGCACCGGTCAGGTACCAGCGATCATCGAATTCCTGGGCCGAAGCGGCCTGGGCGAATGCAAGACCACCCAGCAGTGCGGCGGTAAGAATCTTCTTATTCATGAATACAACTCCTTGTGTTTCGGGGGTATGAAACCGGTAGAGGCATGGTCCAGCACAGCGATTTCATTCGTCGCGTTCAGAGACGGCCGTTTCCGCACGCCATCGCGATAAACAGTATTCGCAGGGCCGTGAAGACGATGTTAACGGCTGCGTAACAATTTGCACGGCCATCCAGTCCGTACGCTTCCGGCTGAGCGCACCGTATACAGCTTCGTCAAACCCCGCAAGATCGAGCCTTGGCAAGGGCTCCCGGCCAATTGCTGCAGCGCAGGGTCCTTTTGCCATGCAAGCCCTTGAAATTCAGTGTCGAATACCTGCGTAAGCGGCAGCTGAACAGTCCACTGCGTATCATGTCCCTGCCCCCACTGCGACGGAACTTTTCCGCATGAAAGCTGTTGGCCTGAGCCGCTATCTCCCCATCGTCGATCCCGCCTCGCTGGAAGATGTCGATCTGCCTGATCCGGGCGCTCCCCAAGGCCAGGATGTGCTGGTCAGTGTGCAGGCGGTTTCGGTCAACCCCGTCGATACCAAGCTGCGCGCGCCCAGGCCCGGCGAAGAACGTCAGCCAAAGGTGCTGGGGTTCGACGCGGCCGGCATTGTGGTGGCCGTGGGACCGGAGGCGACCGCGTTTGAAGCGGGTGACGAGGTCTACTACGCCGGCGATGTCACCCGCCCGGGCTGCAACGCCCAGCTGCAGCTGGTGGACGAGCGCCTGATCGGGCGCAAACCCGCCACGCTGGATTTCGCCGAAGCCGCCGCGCTGCCGCTGACCACACTGACCGCGTGGGAGCTGCTGTTCCAGCGCATGCCGTTCCAGCTCGATGGCAAGCGCCATTGCGGCCGCAGCTTGCTGGTCATCGGTGGGGCCGGTGGTGTCGGCTCGATGGCGATCCAGCTGGGCCGCCATGCCGGCTTCACCGTCATCGCCACCGCCTCGCGCGAGGAAACCCGCAGCTGGTGCCGGCAGATGGGAGCCGATCATGTGATCGACCATCGCCAGCCGTTGGCGCCGCAGTTGCAGGCGCTGGGCATTGCACAGGTGGATGCCGCGCTCAACCTGGCCGACACCGACCACTACTGGCAACAGCTCGGCCAGTTGCTGGCGCCGCAAGGTCACGTCGGCCTGGTGGTCGAACCCAAGGGGGAGCTGCACATCGGCGATCCCTACAAGGCCAAGTGCATCGGCATCCACTGGGAATTCATGTTCGCGCGCGCCCGCTTCCGCACCGCCGACATGGTCGAGCAGCACCGCATTCTCACCCGTGCGGCCAGCCTGATCGATGCCGGCGAGTTGCGCACGACCTTGACCCGGCGCCTGGGGCCGATCACCGCGGCCAATCTGCGCGAGGCACATGCGCTGCTGGAATCGGGCCGCACCATCGGCAAACTGGCCCTGGAGGGCTGGGACTGATCCCGCGCCCCTGAACCGCCACCACCGCATGCGCCGGCCCGACGGCGGTGCATGTCGCCCTTACCCGGCCCGCGGCAATGCGGGCCGCTCACGTCTGTCATCCGATGCCCACCCTGACGTTCACCAAGCGCCTGCTGCAGCTGTTGCTGGGGCTGTTCCTGTTCGGCATCGCGTCGGCGCTGATGATCCGCGCCAACCTCGGTATTGCGCCGTGGGATGTACTGGGCCAGGGCATTGCCGTCCGCAGCGGTCTGTCGTTCGGCCTGGCCACCAATCTGATCGGCGCCGCTGTACTGCTGATGTGGTGGCCGCTGCGACAGAAGCCCGGGTTGGGCACACTGCTGAACGTGCTGATGATCGGCCCCAGCGCGCAACTCGGATTGACCGTGCTGCCAACCGTGAACGGACTGGGGTGGCAACTGCTGGTGTTTGCCGCCGGGCTGGTGCTGATGGCCACCGCCACCGGTCTCTATATAGGAGCGCGTTTCGGCCCCGGCCCCCGCGACGGCCTGATGACCGGCCTGCACGCACGTACCGGCCGGGCGATCTGGCAGGTGCGCACACTGATTGAGGCCACCGCGCTGCTCATCGGCGGATGGCTGGGCGGGAATATCGGCTGGGGCACGCTGGTCTTCGCGTTGCTGATCGGCCCGCTGTGCGGGCTCACGTTGCCGCTGTTCGACCGGCAACGGCGCCCGCTCGACCTCCCGCTGGCCCGATGAGGTCCGTGGCCCAGCCTCTGTGTGGCCAGCACCGGCTGGCATAGATGCCCTTTCCCGCAGCGCCACCTGCCCCGCCATATGGCGTGTCGTGGCAGCGGTGGCTGTACCGGTAATGGTCCTTGTGCCTGCGGGCTGCCCGCCCCTGCCAACCCGGCAGCTTCGGTACTTCCCGTGGCAGCGGCATGCGCGCGGGGGCGTACAGCCATGCGAACCGCGTCAGCACCTGCCCGCCATCGACAGAGCGTACGGAGGCCGCCCCACCGGCGGCGCAAACTCTTCCGGAGATGCCACGGTCGTTGACCACACCACGCCGCCCGGCGCTGGCAACGATTGAGAAACAGGCCGATTGGCAGTAAGAATGGGCACATTCCATACGCAAGCGTATCCCACATGACGCCCGCCACCGACACCGCCTATCCACACCTGTTCACCCCTCTGGACCTGGGCTTCACCCGGCTGCGCAACCGCATCCTGATGGGCTCGATGCACACCGGACTGGAGGACCATGCCCGCGATTTTCCCAAGCTGGCTGCCTATTTCGGCGAGCGCGCGGCCGGTGGCGCGGCGCTGCTGGTGACCGGCGGGTTCGCGCCGAATGTGGTGGGCTGGCTGGCGCCGTTCGGCAGCAAGCTGTCGTGGCGATGGGAAGTGGGCCGCCACCGCCAGGTGACCACGGCGGTGCATACGCATGGCGCGAAGATCTGCCTGCAGCTGCTGCATGCCGGCCGCTACGGCTACCACCCGTTGCAGGTGGCACCGTCGAAACTGAAGGCTCCGATCAATCCGTTCACGCCGCGCGCGCTGTCGTCCGGTGGCGTGGAACGGCATATCGCCGACTACGCCCGTGCTGCGAAGTACGCGCGCGAGGCGGGCTATGACGGCGTGGAGGTGATGGGCTCGGAAGGCTATCTGATCAACGAGTTCATCGCCCCGCGCACCAACGGCCGCAGCGATGTCTGGGGCGGTGACGCGACCAAGCGCATGCGCTTTGCGGTGGAGATCGTGCGTCGCATCCGTGAGGCCTGCGGCCCGGACTTCATCATCATCTACCGGCTGTCGCTGGTGGACCTGGTCGAGGACGGCAGCAACTGGGAAGAGATCGTGCAGCAGGCCAAGGCGATCGAAGCGGCTGGCGCGACCCTGATCAACTCCGGTATCGGCTGGCACGAGGCGCGCATCCCGACCATCGCCACCTCGGTACCGCGCGCCGCGTTTGCCGGCGTCACCGCCAAGCTCAAGCCACACGTGGGCATTCCGCTGATCGCCACCAACCGTATCAACATGCCGGACGTGGCCGAAGGCATCCTCGCCGGCGGTGGTGCCGACATGGTGTCGCTGGCGCGGCCGCTGCTGGCCGATCCGCAATGGCCGGCCAAGGCCCGCGCCGGCAAGCCGGAGGCGATCAACACCTGCATCGCCTGCAACCAGGCCTGTCTGGATCACGTGTTCCAGCAGAAGCGCGCCAGCTGCCTGGTCAATCCCCGCGCCGCGCATGAAACCGAGCTGGTCTACCTGCCGACCAGCGCGCCCAAGCGTGTTGCGGTGGTCGGCGCCGGCCCGGCCGGGCTGGCCTGCGCCACCGTGGCCGCCGAGCGCGGCCATCAGGTGACCCTGTTCGATGCGGCCGGCGAGATCGGCGGCCAGTTCAACGTGGCCAAGCGCATCCCCGGCAAGGAGGAATTCCACGAGACGCTGCGCTACTTCCGCCATCAGCTGGCCGAAACCGGGGTCGATATGCGCTTGAACACCCGCGCCGATGTCGAGGCATTGAGCAGCTTCGACGAGGTGGTGATCGCCACCGGCATCACCCCGCGCAAGGCCAGCTTCCCCGGCGCTGACCACCCGATGGTGGTCAGCTATCTGGATGTGCTGCTGGGCCGGGTAACGGCTGCCGACAAGGTGGCGATCATCGGCGCTGGCGGCATCGGCTTCGATGTTGGCGAGTTCCTGGTGCATGAAGGGCCGTCCCCGGCGCTGGATCCGGCCCGCTGGATGGCCGAATGGGGCGTGGATGCCACCTTCGAAACCCGCGGATCACTGGCCCGGCCGCAGCCCGCGACCGCCGCGCGCCAGGTCTGGCTGCTGCAGCGCAGCCCCGGCAAGCCCGGCGCGCGGCTGGGCAAGACCACCGGCTGGATCCACCGCGCCACGCTCAAGGCCAAGGGCGTGCAGATGCTCGGCGGGGTCGAATATCTGGGCGTGGACGACAGGGGCCTGCGCATCCGCGTGGACGGCAGCGAGCAGCTGCTGGAAGTGGGCACCGTGGTGGTCTGCGCCGGCCAGGAGCCGCGCCGGGATCTGGCCGATGCACTGCGCGCGGCCGGTCGCCCGGTGCACATCATCGGCGGCGCCGACGTGGCCGCCGAGCTGGATGCCAAACGCGCGATCGACCAAGGCAGCCGCCTGGCGGCCGCGCTCTGAGCACGCGGCGGACGGCCCCCTTGCCGGCGGGGCTCGGCCGATGGGGCCGGCGCCGGCAATCGGCCTGTTTGAGCGGCTTATAGCGCTGAAAACGCGATGCGTATCACGCATTTTCCCCGCTGAAATGGGGAAATCAGGGCCTCCGCGCCGTGCTGCGTGGCGCCCGCCCAAAATGTGAATACGCAAAACCGGCGCCCATTCGGCTTCAGATGCAAACCTGAATGTCAAGAAATAACGTTCAGGATGAGTTTTGGATTCGCCCCCTACCTTGCGCGCACTTCTCGCTCACCCCCAGTCCCGGTGAGCCAGGCGCGGCCCTCCCACATCTGATGGAGAGCCGCCCACGGGGCGGCCCCGATGCCATGGCCGCCTCCCCATAACGCCAAGTCCGACGTGCCGTTCTGCTCCATTCCCGGAGCAGGTTGCCGCGGGCCCATACGGAGCAAGGAGATTTATGAAACTGGCCTGGATTCTCTGGCTGTCGCAGATGTTGCCGCAGCCGGCTGCCGATTCGCTGTGCTTGAGTACCACCGTCTATCTGGAAGCCCGCGACCAGACCCTGCGCGGCCAGCAGGCCGTGGCCGAAGTCGCCCTGCGGCGGCTGGACAGCGGCCTGTGGGGCGACTCGATGTGCCAGGTGGTGACCGCGCGCAAGCAGTTCGCCCCGACCCTGGTCGCCCCCGGCACCCAGCTGCGCAACAACGATGCCTGGGCGGAAGCCGTTGACGTGGCCTTTGCCGCCGAGCGCAACTGGGCACTGCCCGTGGGCGAACGCAAGGAGATCGTGCCCGGCGCCAGCCATTTCGCCGCCCATGCCATCGCCAGCCCGAGCTGGCGCAACGCCTACCAGGTCGCGGTCATCGGCGGCCACACCTTCTATAAGGTGCAGTCGCTCAAGCCCCGCAACTCCTGAGCAGATTGAACGCGTGGCGCACTGTCTGTGCTACGCATGGCCACAAACGGCAGCGCGCTTGTAGCGATAATGCGGAGTCCCATCCCTTCGACAGGATTCCCATGAAGCTCTACACCAAGCCCGGCGCCTGCTCGCTGGCCGACCATATCGCGCTGATCTGGTCCGGCCTGCCGTTTGAAGTCCAGATCGTGGATATGCCGACCATGAAGTCGCCCGAGTTCCTGGCGATGAATCCTTCCGGCGCGGTGCCGGTGCTGGAAGACGGCGGCTGGGTGCTGACCCAGAACGCGGCGATCCTGCACTACATCTGCGACAAGGCGCCGGCCGCCGGCCTGGACGGTGGCAGCGAGCCGCGCACCCGCGCCGAAGTAAACCGCTGGCTGTCCTTCGTCAACGCCGATCTGCACCCGGTGTACTACCCGATCTTCGGTTCGACCCGGTATCTGGAAGACGAGGCGGTGATCGCCCGCACCCAGCAGAACGCGCGCGACAGGCTCAAGGCCCTGTACCAGCGGGTGAACGACCGTCTGGCGCAGGTGGACTGGCTCGGCGGCACGTCGCGTCCGTCCATCGCCGATGCCTACACCTATGTAACGCTGCGCTGGGCGCGCGGGCTGAAGCTCGACCTGGCCGGCATGGATGCGCTGGACCGCTTCGAGCAGCGCATGCAGGCCGATCCGGCGGTGCAGGCCGCCCTGAAGGCCGAAGGTCTGGTCTGACCGGCCGGCGCGCTGCGGACGGCCTGCACACCGCCGTCTGAAAACCACGGCCGCCGGCCTCACGCTGGCGGCCGTGGGCGTTTCAGGCCCGCCTCAGCCCAACACCAGCGCGCGGGTTTCCTCCAGCCAGCGGGTGGCAAAGGCCGGGCTCTTGGCCTTGCCCAACGCACCGGCCAGTTCCGGCCACAGCTGCTCCAGTGCGACCGCGGTCTTGCTGCGCTCGATCTTCAACTGGATCAGATAGCCTTTCAGCCCCAAGTGCTTGCGCACCGATTCGGCCATCCAGTCGCGCAGCTGCTGGTAGCGCAACGGATCATCGCCCAGCTGCGTGGTCACCGGCAGCGCCGGTTTGATCTCGGCACTGCCGCCCACCGCTTCGATCAGTTCCAGCGACGCCAGTTGCACCAGAACATCCCCGGGTGCACGCAGGCCCTGCGCCATCTGCGACAGTTCATGCTCATCGCGCTGGCCATCGACCAGCAGCAGCACCGAGCGCAACGCCGGCGCCAGACGCAGCCCACGGTCTTCGATCTCACGACGGCCAGCGGCCGTCTTGGCATAGATGAATGCCATTCCCCCTCCCACGGTTCATACATCGCAAACACGGCGCACACCGCGCAACCCGGAGCCCCCGCCCCGGATCACCTCACCTGCATGCGTACCGCCCCCTTGCGATCACTGCCGTTGCGGCCCCTCGGCCCGGCGGCGCTATATCCCCAGCGCGCGACGGATTTCCTCCAGCGCGCCCGGATCATCCAGTGTGGACAGATCCCCCGGGTCGCGCCGTTCAGCCAGGGCCTGCAGCGAACGCCGAAGCAGCTTACCCGAACGCGTCTTGGGAAGTGAATGGACGATATGGACCTGCGCCGGCCGCGCCACCGCCCCCAGCGAGGTGGTCACCGCCTGCAGCATTTCCGCTGCCAGCCGCGGCACCTCGTCCTCGGCCGCGGCCTGTTTGAGGGTGACGAACACCAGCGGCACCTGCCCCTTCAGCTCGTCATGGACGCCGATCACCGCCGCCTCGGCCACCCGCGGGTGGCTGGCGATGGCCTCCTCGATCTCGCGCGTGCCCAGCCGGTGGCCGGCGACATTGATCACATCGTCGGTGCGGCCGAGGATGAAGGTGTAGCCGTCCGCGTCGCGGATCGCCCAGTCCAGCGAGCTGTACAGCAGCTCGTTGAAGTGGCTGAAGTAGCTCTTGAGGAAGCGTTCGTCGTCGTTCCAGACCGTGCTCATGCAGCCCGGCGGCAGCGGCGGCTGGATCACCAGCACGCCCTTCTGCCCGGCCGGCACTTCGGCACCGCTCTGCTCGTCGATGATCTTCATCCGGTAGCCGAGGTTGGGGAAACCGGGCGAACCGAACCTCACCGGTTTCATCTCCAGGCCCGGCAGCAGGGTCAAGGCCGGCCAGCCGGTCTCGGTCTGCCAGTAGTTGTCGATCACCGGTTTGCGCAGCGCGCCGCTGATCCACTGCGCGGTGGGTTCATCCAGCGGCTCGCCGGCCAGGAACAGGTATTTCAGCTCGGACAGGTCGTGACGGTCGATGAAGTCCACGTCATGCTTCTTCAGCACCCGGATCGCGGTGGGGGAGGAGAACATCGTGCGCACTCCGTACTGCTCGCACAGCGCCCACCAGATGCCGGCGTCCGGTGTGGTCGGCAGCCCCTCGTACAGCAGTGAGGTGCAGCCACCGATCAACGGGCCGTAGACGTTGTAGGAATGTCCCACCGCCCAGCCGACATCGGAGGTGGAAAACATCACCTGCCCCGGCGCGCAGTCGAACACCGTGCGCATGGACTGCGCCATCGCCACCGCGTAGCCACCGACATCGCGCTGCACGCCTTTCGGCTTGCCGGTGGTGCCGGAGGTATAGAGCAGATAGCTGGGCTCGTTGGATTCCAGCCACACCACCGGCACTTCCGCATCACCGACCTGCGCGCGAAGCGCGGCATAGTCTTCATCGCGGCCGGCGATGCGCGGCTGGGCCGCATCCAGCCCGCGCGAAACGATCAGCACTTTCGGCGGCGGTGACTGGGCTTCGGCGCAGGCCGCATCGACCATCGGCTTGTAGGGAATGACCTTGCCACCGCGCATGCCGGCATCAGCGGTGATCAGCAGCTTGGGCGTGGCGTCGTCGATCCGCAGCGCCAGGTTGTGCGCGGCAAAACCACCAAACACCACCGAATGCACCGCGCCGATGCGCGCGCAGGCCAGCATCGCGAACACCGCCTCGGCCATGTTCGGCATATAGATGACCACGCGGTCGCCACGAACCACACCGAGCGTCTGCAGCACCGCGGCGAAGGCATTCACCTCGCGATGCAACTCGCGGTAGGTGATCTCGCGGGTGACATCGGTTTCGGTCGAGATGGCGACCAGTGCGAGCTGATCGCCGCGCGCGGGCAGATGCCGGTCCACCGCGTTGTAGCAGAGGTTGGTTTCCCCACCGACAAACCAGCGCCGGAACGGCGGGTTGGAATAGTCCAGGATCTGCTGCGGCGGGCGATGCCAATGGATCGCCTTGGCCTCTTCGGCCCAGAAGCTCTCCGGTTCTTCGATGGAACGGCGGTAGATCTGCTCGTACTGCACGACATCCTCCGGCACCTGCGCGTTTGATCCGAGCATAGTCCGCGCCCGTGCCCCGCTCCTTCCGACATTGGTCGTAGGAGACCTGCCAGACACGGGCAGGTGCGGCCCCAGTCAAAGCCGTCGCACCGTCCCCGACGCGGGCGACAGCGGCTTTCCGGCATGACCCGATCCTGCAACCACACTGCCCCTGTCTTTTCCGCGCTGCCGTTGCCGGCAATGCCAGCCCGCTTGCACGGCTTGCGGCTCGCAAGCGACGTCACTGAGCACCGGTCACCGCGCCAGCGCCGTGCGCGTGACACCGGCGTGACCGATGAGATGGGCCCCGGAAGCGGCGCCAGGATATGCCCAGCAGTTACGAGCGCAGCGCCATTGACACCGGGCCCCACACTCGCCGACGCTGCCGGCCTCGCTGTTCGTTGCCGTGCCCATGATCCGACCTGCGTTGATGCTCGCGATGTTGATGCTGCTTCCCCACGTCGCGTCCGCCGCGCCGGCAACCGCCAGCTCACCAGCCGAGCTGCCGCCACCGCCGGCATGGCTGGCCGTTGTGGAGGCCGACTATTCCCGCCACCACGTCGATGGTCTGTCCTCGCGCATCTTCACTGCGGAGCACTGGTGGGAAATCGCCACCCCGCTGCTGACGACGGAGGCCGGTTTCGAAATCGAGCCGATCGGCTACAGCGCCGAGGGCCGCCCGTTGCGCCATGTGCACTGGGGAGACGGCCCGACCCGCGTCCTGCTCTGGTCGCAGATGCATGGTGATGAAAGCACCGCCAGCATGGCGCTGGCCGATCTGTTCCGTTTTCTCGGCCAATCCCCGGCGCATCCGCTGGCAGATCGCCTGCGCCGGCAGCTGAGCCTGCACGTCGTGCCGATCCTCAATCCTGATGGCGCGGCCCGCTTCCAGCGCCGCAACGCGCAGGGCATCGACATCAATCGCGATGCCGCCGCGCTGGCCTCGCCGGAAGCCCGCGCGCTGAAGATGCTCCGTGATCGCCTGCAGCCGGCCTTCGGCTTCAACCTGCATGACCAGCGTCCCGGCTACCGCGTGGGCGACTCCGCACGTGGCACCGCGATCGCCCTGCTCGCGCCGCCGTTCAACGAACAGCGGGAAGTCAATGACGTGCGCGGACGCGCGATCGGTGTCTCGGCGCTGATCCGCGCCGCACTGGAACCGCGCATCGGCGGCCATATCGCCCGCTGGGACGACGAGTTCAACCCGCGCGCGTTCGGTGATCTGATGACGTACTGGGGCACCAGCACCGTGCTGATCGAATCCGGCGGCATCGAAGGCGATCCGCAGAAGCAGAAGCTGCGCAAACTGAACTTCCTCGCCCTGCTGGTGGCGCTGGATGCCATCGCCAGCGGCGACTACGCCAGCGCGCCTCACGCCCTGTACACCGGGCTGCCGGAGAACGGCGACGTGTGGCCCGATCTGCTGATTCGCGGCGCCACCCTCGCCAGCCCGGGCGTGGCACCGGCACGCGCCGACATCCTGGTGGAGTTCGAGCATGCCCTCAGCGGCGAAGGGGGCCGCATCACCGATATCGGCGATCTGGGCGCACGCTCTGCCCGCACGGTGATCGATGCGCGTGACCTCTACCTCACTCCCGTCCCGGGCAGCCGCCTGGTACACAACGCCCCGGCCCGATTCGCCCTGAGCCGGGACCCGGAAGGTCTCCAGGTGGTCTGGTCACTGCTGGACGATCTGGACACCACCCAACCGATGCCGGAAAACGCCGGGCGGCATTGAGCCGGCGCCAGCACCCGCAACTCAGAACGGCGCCGGTGACAGGAAGCGCAGCGGTTGTCCGGATTCGGGATGCACGAAAGCCAGCGCGCAGGCATGCAGCGCAACCCGCTCGGCCGGAGCCGCGCCGTAGAACACATCGCCGACGATCGGATGGCCGAGGCTGGCCATATGCACCCGCAACTGGTGGCTGCGGCCGGTCACCGGTTCCAGCGCCACCCGCGTACGCTGCGCGACGGCATCGCGCCCGATCACCCGCCAGCGCGTCAGCGCCGGTTTGCCAACCTCGAAATCGACGATCTGCCGCGGCCGGTTCGGCCAATCGCAGATCAGGGGCAGGGCCACCTCGCCGGCCTCGCCAGCCACCTCCCCTTCCAGCAGCGCCTCATAGCACTTTTCGACCTGGCGCCGCTCGAACAGTCCCGACAGCGCCGCCTGCATCGGCTTGCCGCGCGCATACAGCATCAGCCCGGACGTCACCTGGTCGAGCCGGTGCACGGTCAGGGCCTCCGGATACACCTGCTGCAGCCAGGCGATCACGCAATCCTGGCTCTCCGGCAGGCGCCCGGGCACGGACAACAGCCCGGCCGGCTTTTCCGCCACCAGCAGCTGCGCGTCCAGGTGATGCACGCTGATATCAGGGCTCATGACAACTCACATGCGAGCAACGCAACAGCGTCGCTTCGAACCGGAAAAACAATAAAAAACGGGGAAGCCCAAGCTTCCCCGTCGGTCACACCATCACACGTGTGGATTTACAGCAGGTCGGCAACGCCGGCGCGCTCTTCTTCCAGTTCGTTCAGGGTGATGTCGATGTACTTCTGCGAGAAGTCATCGATCGGCAGATCCTTGATGATGGTGTACTCGCCGTTCTCGGTGGTTACCGGGAAGCCGAACACGACGCCTTCCGGGATTCCGTAGGAGCCGTCGGACGGCACGCCCATGGTCACCCACTTACCGTTGCTGCCCAGCACCCAGTCATGGACGTGGTCGATGGCGGCATTGGCGGCCGACGCGGCCGAGGACAGGCCACGGGCGGCGATGATCGCCGCGCCACGCTTGCCGACGGTCGGGATGAAGGTATTGGCGTTCCATTCCTGGTCGTTGATCAGCTCGGCAACCTTGGCGCCGCCGGTGGTGGCGAAGCGGTAGTCCGGGTACATGGTCGGGCTGTGATTGCCCCACACGGTGAACTTCTCGAAGCTGTCCACGGTCTTGCCGGTCTTGGCGGCCAGCTGGCTCAGCGCACGGTTGTGGTCCAGGCGCAGCATGGCGGTGAAGTTCTTCGGGTTCAGGTCCGGGGCCGACTTCATGGCGATGTAGGCATTGGTGTTGGCCGGGTTGCCGACCACCAGCACCTTCACGTCACGCTTGGCGACGGCGTTCAGGGCCTTGCCCTGCACGGTGAAGATCTTGGCGTTTTCCAGCAGCAGGTCCTTGCGCTCCATGCCCGGACCGCGCGGACGCGCGCCGACCAGCAGGGCGACGTCCACATCCTTGAAGGCCACCAGCGGATCGGCGGTGGTCACCACGCCGGCCAGCAACGGGAACGCGCAGTCTTCCAGCTCCATGACCACGCCCTGCAGGGCGGCCTGGGCCTTTTCGTTGTCGATTTCCAGCAGCTGCAGGATGACCGGCTGGTCCTTGCCCAGCATTTCGCCGGAGGCGATGCGGAACAGCAGGGCGTAACCGATATTGCCGGCGGCGCCGGTGACGGCAACACGTACAGGAGTCTTCATGGGGGATTTCCTCTGCTTGATAAAGCGTGTGGGGTGAGAGTCTGCGCAGGTCGCCGTGCCGGGCACGGCGGCCGGATCAAAAACGGCCACCGGATGAAGGGTGGCCGTCGAAAGGAATCAGGCGGCGAGGATCTTGTTCCACTCGGCCACGCGGTCGGCCTTGGCGGCCAGCACCGCCTCGGCGTCGCCCTCGAGGGTGATCTTGTTGATCACGTCGCCCATGGCCACGCTGTCGACCACATCCATGCCTTCGAGCACCTTGCCGAACACGGTGTGCTTGCCATCGAGCCAATCGGTCTTGATGTGGGTGATGAAGAACTGGCTGCCGTTGGTCGACGGGCCGGCATTGGCCATGGACAGCACGCCGCGATCATGGCGCACGCCGTTCTTGGTCTCGTCCTCGAACCGGTAGCCCGGGCCGCCGCGGCCGGAGCCTTCCGGGCAGCCGCCCTGGATCATGAAATCGGCGATCACGCGGTGGAAGATCAGGCCGTCGTAGAAGCCATGCTTGACCAGGTTGACGAAGTTGGCCACGGTCAGCGGGGCCTTGTCGGCGAACAGCTCGACCTTGATGGGGCCGCGGGAGGTGTCGAAATGGGCGATCAGGGACATGGGAATCCTTGTGGGAGAAGACATTTTCGCTAGCCCCATAGGATACACCCGCCCCCGCACCCGGCGCTGCCCCTGCGGCCCTCACCTCTGCCGATGCCAGCTGAACCCCCGGTCCGGTCGATTTCACAGGTACTTTTCGCGATGGGGCCACATACCGGTATAATGTTGAACTCTTTTCCCCAATTCACGGCGCCGGCTGGCCGTCTTTCGCATGTCTATCGAAAATCTTCGCAACATCGCCATCGTCGCTCACGTGGACCATGGCAAGACCACCCTGGTTGACTGCCTGCTCAAGAACTCCGACACGCTGTCCGAGCGCACGGTGCTCGCCGAGCGCGTGATGGACAGCAACGACCAGGAAAAGGAACGCGGCATCACCATCCTGGCCAAGAACACGGCCATCAAGTGGAACGGCAACCGCATCAACATCGTCGACACCCCCGGACACGCCGACTTCGGCGGCGAAGTGGAGCGCGTGCTGTCGATGGTCGACTCGGTGCTGATCCTGGTCGACGCGATGGACGGCCCGATGCCGCAGACCCGTTTCGTCACCCAGAAGGCCTTCGCGATGGGCTTCAAGCCGATCGTCGTGGTCAACAAGGTCGACCGCCCGGGCGCGCGTCCGGAGTGGGTGATCGACCAGGTGTTCGACCTGTTCGACAAGCTCGGCGCCACCAATGAGCAGCTGGACTTCCCGATCGTCTACGCCTCGGGCCTGAACGGCTACGCCGGCCTGGAAGACACCGTGCGTTCGGGCGACATGACCCCGCTGTTCGAAGCGATCATGAAGTACGTGCCGGTGCCGGACGTGGATCCGGAAGGCCCGTTCCAGATGCGCATCAGCCAGCTGGACTACAACAATTTCGTCGGCGTGATCGGCATCGGCCGCATCCAGCGCGGCAAGCTGAAGAAGAACATGCCGGTCACCGTGATCGACCGCGAAGGCAAGAAGCGCAACGGCAAGGTGCTGCAGGTGCTGGGCTTCATGGGCCTAGAGCGGGTGGAAGTCGAAGAGGCCGAGGCCGGTGACATCGTCGCCATCTCCGGCATCCAGGAACTGACCATCTCCGACACCATCTGCCATCCGGATGCCCCGGAAGCGCTGCCGGCACTGACCGTCGACGAGCCGACCATCTCCATGACCTTCCAGGTCAACAACTCGCCGTTCGCCGGCAACAAGGACCTGTCCGGCGGCAAGTTCCTGACCAGCCGCCAGCTGAAGGAGCGCCTGGAGCGCGAGACCGTGCACAACGTGGCACTGAAGGTCGAGCAGCTGGAAGATGCGGACAAGTTCCTGGTCTCCGGCCGTGGCGAGCTGCACCTGTCGGTGCTGATCGAAACCATGCGTCGTGAAGGCTACGAACTGGCCGTGTCGCGCCCGGAAGTGATCATCAAGGAAATCGACGGCCAGATGATGGAGCCGATCGAGCAGCTGGTCGTCGATATCGAAGAACAGCACCAGGGCGGCGTGATGGAGAAGCTGGGCATCCGCAAGGGCCTGCTGAAGAACATGGAAGCCGACGGCAAGGGCCGTGTGCGCCTTGACTACATGATTCCGGCCCGCGGCCTGATCGGCTTCCAGAACGAGTTCAAGACCCTGACCCAGGGTTCGGGCCTGCTGTTCCACGTGTTCGACCATTACGGTCCGAAGGAACAGGGCGCCATCGCCAAGCGCCAGAACGGCGTGATGATCGCCAACGCCCCGGGCGCCACCCCGGCCTACGCGCTGGGCCCGCTGGAAGAGCGCGGCAAGCTGTTCGCCGCCGAAGGCGACAACGTGTACGAAGGCCAGCTGATCGGCATCCACTCCAAGGACAACGATCTGACCGTCAACGCGATCAAGACCAAGCCGCTGACCAACATGCGCGCGTCGGGCAAGGATGACGCGATCAAGCTGACCCCGGCCATCAAGTACACGCTGGAGCAGGCACTGGACTTCATCGAGGACGACGAGCTGGTCGAAGTCACCCCGAAGGAAATCCGCCTGCGCAAGAAGTTCCTGACCGAAAGCGACCGCAAGAAGGCCTCGCGCGCCGGCTGATTGCATTGACCGGCACGCCGCCCTACAACCCGGATCCGCATGCGCATCCGGGCCTGGCAGCCATCGCGCTGCTGGAAGCGGGAAAGGCCCTTGCGGCCTTTCTCGCCGCGGCCGGCCTGGAAGTGTCCGGGCCCGCCCCGCTGCGCACCGTCATCAACACCGTGATCCTGCGCCTTGGCGGCGATCCCGAGCACGGGTCATTCTCTTCGCTGCTCGGCCAGATCACTCCCGATACCGTCCACCTCGCCGCCACCGTACTGGCCGCTTATGGCCTGCTGCGTGCCGTGGAAGCGTGGGGGCTGTGGCGCGCCCATGCGTGGGCCTCGTGGCTGGGCTGCATCTCCGCGGCGCTGTATCTGCCACTGGATCTGTACGCCATCGTCAAACACCCTGGCTGGGCGTCGTGGCTGCTGCTGGCAGTCAACGTATTGGTGGTCTGGGTGCTGGCACGGGATATCCGCAAGCGCCACCTCGACTGAGCGCGGCATTTGCAAAGCCCCCTGCCGGCTGGCTAGCCTGCGCAGATGGACACCCCCTCGCGCCGCTCCCAGCCCTTCCTGCTGACCGCCCTGACCCTGCTGCTGGGCAGCGCCTGCACACGCACGCCAGTACCCGCCGACGTCCCCGTGGCGCCATTCGCCTATGCCGAAGCCCGCATCGACGATCTGCAGGCGCAGATGGCCCGCGGTGAGCTGGACAGCGTCACCCTGACCGAAGCCTACCTGCAGCGGATCGCCAGCCTGGACCGCAGCGGCCCACGCCTGCGCTCGGTACTGCTGATCAACCCCGCCGCCCGCCGCGAGGCTGCCCAGCGCGATGCCGAGCGGCGCAGCGGCCGTATCCGCGGCCCCCTGCATGGCTTGCCGATCCTGCTCAAGGACAATATCGACGCCACGCCAATGGCCACCACCGCCGGCTCATTGGCGCTGCGCTCATTCCACCCCGACGAGGACGCCTTTGTGGTGCAGCGGCTGCGCGAGGCCGGCGCGGTGATCCTGGGCAAGACCAATCTCAGCGAATGGGCCAACTTCCGCTCCAGCAGCTCCACTTCCGGCTGGAGCGCGGTAGGCGGCCAGACGCGCAACCCCTACGCACTGAGCCACAATCCCTGCGGCTCCAGCGCCGGCAGCGCGGTGGCGGTGGCGGCCAACCTGGCCGTGGCGGCCGTGGGCACCGAAACCGACGGCAGCATCGCCTGTCCGGCGGCAGTGAACGGGATCGTCGGACTCAAGCCGACCGTGGGACTGGTCAGCCGCGGCGGCATCGTACCGATCTCTTTCAGCCAGGACACCGCCGGCCCGATGACCCGCAGCGTCGCCGACAGCGCCATCCTGCTGGGCATCCTGGCCGGCCGCGACGGCGCCGACCCGGCGACCGCGACCATGCCCGGCCGGGCGGTGTACGACTACCATGCCCGCCTGCACCCGGACGCCCTGCGCGGAGCCCGCATCGGCGTACTGCGCCCCGCCCTGGTCGAACAGCCCGAGATCGCCGCAGTGTTCGCCCAGGCCATCGCCGCCCTGCGCGATGCCGGTGCCACGGTCATCGAAACCCGCATCCCTACCGAGGGCCAGTGGGAGCAGGACGAGCAGACCCTGCTGCTGTATGAATTCAAGGCCGGGCTGGAGCGTTACCTTGGCACCGCCAAGGCGCCAATCCGCACGCTGGAACAACTGATCGCCTTCAATCACGAACATGCCGCACGCGAAATGGCGCACTTCGACCAGGATCTGCTGGAGCAGGCCGCCCGCCAGGGCCCCCTCACCGATCCGGCCTATATCGCCGCCCGCACCCGCGCACGACGTCTTGCTGGTCCGCAGGGGATCGATGCCGCCCTGCAGGCAGACAGACTGGATGCACTGATCGCCCCGACTACCGGCACCGCATGGCTGACCACGCCCGGCCAGGGCGATGCATTTCCCGGCGGCAGCTACAGCGCCGCAGCCGTGGCCGGCTATCCGAGCCTGAGCGTGCCGATGGGGCACGCCAATGGCCTGCCGCTGGGGCTTCTGTTCATGGGAACGGCCTGGAGCGAGCCCAGGCTGCTGGCGCTGGGCTACGCCTATGAACAGCTCACCCAGGCCCGGCGGCCACCGGCGTTTTCCGCCAGCCCCGCCGCGCCGGCCCGCCGACACTGAGTCCGACGGGCGCCACTCACGGGGCGGACTGCCCCTGCTTGCGCACGATCGCCATGGCAATTTCCAGCGACTGTTCGTAGTTCAGCCGCGGATCGACAGTGGAGCGGTAGGCACGCTCCAGATCACGCTCGGTCAACTCGCGTGCGCCGCCGGTGCACTCGGTCACATCCTCCCCGGTCAGCTCCAGATGCACGCCTCCCAGACGCGTGCCGGCTGCGGCATGCAGATCGAAGGCCAATTCCACCTCGCCGCGGATATTGTCGAAGCGGCGGGTCTTGTAGCCATTGCTGGTGCTTTCGGTATTGCCGTGCATCGCATCGCAGACCCACAACACCCGGCGCCCGTCGCGGCTGACCGCATCGAGCAACGGCGGCAGCTTCTCGGCGATCTGCGCCGCCCCCATGCGGTGGATGAAACTCAGCCGGCCCGGCTCGTCATCCGGATTGAGCACATCCATCAGCCGCAGCAACTGGTCCGGCTGCACCGATGGCCCGACCTTGATCGCGATCGGATTGCGCACGCCGCGCAGGTATTCCACATGCGCGCCATCCAGCGCCGCCGTACGCATGCCGATCCACGGGTAATGCGTGCTCAGGTTGAAATGGCCGTGCTGGCGCGGCACCTGGCGGGTCAGCGACTCCTCATAGGGCAACAACAGCGCCTCATGCGAGGTGTAGAAGTCCACCCGGTTGAGGTTGTGCACGGGCGCGCCGGCCAGCGTCTCCATGAAACGCACCGCATCGCCAATGGAGCCCACCATCTTCTGGTACTCGGCCGCCAGCGGCGAACAGCCCACCCAGCCCAGGTTCCAGTACTCGGGGTGATGCAGATCGGCGAAGCCGCCATCGATCAGCGCCCGTACGAAGTTCATCGTCAGCGCCGAACGCGAATGCGCGGTGATCATCCGTTGCGGGTCGGGAACACGCGCCGCCTCGGTGAACTCCGGGGCGTTGATCACATCGCCGCGGTAGCTGGGCAGGGTCACGCCGTCGCGGGTTTCAGTATCGGCCGAGCGCGGCTTGGCGTACTGCCCGGCAAAGCGGCCGACGCGGATCACCGGCTTGCGCAGCCCATGCACCAGCACCAGACTCATCTGCAGCAGCACCTTGAGCCGGTTGGAGATTGTGGCCGATTCGCAATCGGCGAAATTCTCGGCGCAATCCCCGCCCTGGAGCAGGAAGCGTTTGCCCTCCTGCGCCTCGGCCAGCTGCTGCTTGAGCGCGAAGATCTCCCAGGAGGTGACCAGAGGCGGCAGCTGCCGCAATTGACCCAGCGCCGCTTCCAACGCCACCGGATCGGGATAGGTCGGCATCTGCAGTCCCGGCTTGCCACGCCAGCTCGACGGCGCCCAGCCCGGATCTGGAACAGGATAAGCAACAGAAGGCGCAGACTGGTTCATGCAATTACCGGCAAGAGAGGAAGAAAGAAAACGACGCGGCGATCAGCGCGCCACCCGGCGCAAGCCGGCATACAGGGCCCACAGCCCCAGCAACACGAACCACACCAGACTCCACATCGGCATGGTCAGGCCCAGGAACTGCCAATCGATGTTGCCGCAATCACCGGTGCCGGTAAGCACCGTACGGAACACCTCGAACGGCCCCATGGTCTCGCTCAGGAAGCTCAACGGCGGGCCACAGCTGCTGCCGAGGTCCTTCGGCAGCAACTGCACATAGACGTGGCGCCCGGCGATGCCGGCCCCCACGCCTGCCGCGATCAGGGTCAACACGCCATAACAGGCGCGGCCAGCGCGGCTGGAAGGACCGTGCAGCGCGCCGAGCAGGAACAAGACGCCGACCGAGGCGAAGGCGATGCGTTGGTAGATACACAGCGGGCATGGCTCCAGCCCCATCTGGATCTGCATGTAGATCGCAAAGGCCAGCAACCCGGCACAGATCAAAAAACCCAGCAGGCACTGCGCACGGAAATTCCAACGCAACGGATTCATCGGCAACCCCCTTACAAATAAGGTCGCAAGAGTAGCAGCCCCCATGCCTTCCGGCAGCCGTCTTGCAGATGCCGGGTACGCAAACGCAAGAAGCCCGGCATAGGCCGGGCTTCCGCAGGATCCGTCGCTTGGCGAGTGCGCCGATTACTCGGCGACTTCCTCGGCCACAACAGCCGGACGGTCCACCAGTTCGACATAGGCCATCGGTGCGTTGTCGCCAGCACGGAAACCGCACTTCAGCAGACGCAGGTAGCCGCCCGGACGGTTGGCGTAGCGCGGGCCCAGGATGGTGAACAGGTTGCCGACGGCTTCCTTGTCACGCAGACGGGCGAACGCCAGACGGCGGTTGGCGACCGAGTCGACCTTGGCCAGGGTGATCAGCGGCTCGGCGACGCGACGCAGTTCCTTGGCCTTCGGCAGGGTGGTCTTGATCAGCTCGTGCTTGAACAGCGACGCAGCCATGTTCTTGAACATCGCTTCGCGGTGGGCGCTGGTGCGGTTGAACTTGCGGCCCGACTTCATGTGACGCATGAGTGTATTCCTTGGTTAATGATGGATCGTTGAACTTCGCTGTCGCCATCCAGGCGTTGAAACTGTGGACTGCGGATGGTCCTGGTCGTCCGTCCTGGACGACCTGCGTGCCGGCATCTGCACCGGTCAACGCGGGTACTGCAGACAACATTCCCCCACATGGTTACCCATGCGGGGGAATGGATTTTACTCTCAGCCGAGCATGCCGTGCTGGGAAACACCGGCCGGCGGCCAGTTTTCCAGCTTCATGCCAAGGGACAGACCACGCTGGGCCAGTACTTCCTTGATCTCGGTCAGCGACTTTTTGCCGAGGTTCGGGGTCTTGAGCAGCTCCACTTCGGTCTTCTGGATCAGATCACCGATGTAGTAGATGCTCTCGGCCTTCAGGCAGTTGGCCGAACGCACGGTCAGCTCCAGATCGTCGATCGGGCGCAGCAGCACCGGATCCACGCCATTGTTGGCCGGCTTGGCTGCACCGCGGTCGCGGTGGGTGAAGTCACCGAACACCGACAGCTGATCGCTGAGGATGTCGGCCGCGGTGCGGACAGCTTCCTCGGCATCGATCGTGCCGTTGGTTTCGATCTCGATGACCAGCTTGTCCAGATCGGTACGCTGTTCCACACGGGCCGCTTCCACCGAATAGGCGACGCGGCGAACCGGCGAGAACGAGGCGTCCAGAACCAGACGGCCGATCGCACGGGTTTCTTCGTCCGGACGACGACGCGCGGCAGCCGGCTGGTAGCCGAAGCCACGTTCGATCTTCAGACGCATGTTGATCGATGCATCCTTGGTCAGGTTGCAGATCACATGGTCGCCGTTGATCACTTCGACGTTGTGGTCGACCTTGATGTCGGCAGCGGTAACAACGCCCGGGCCCTGCTTGGACAGGGTCACGGTGGCGCTGTCGCCGGTATGCATACGGACTGCCACATCCTTCAGGTTGAGCAGGACTTCCAGCACGTCCTCCTGCAGACCTTCAAGGGTGGTGTATTCGTGCAGCACGCCGTCGATCTCGACTTCCGTAATGGCGAAGCCCGGGATGGACGACAGCAGCACGCGACGCAGGGCGTTGCCCAGCGTATGCCCGTAACCACGCTCCAAGGGTTCGATAACGACCTTGGCGCGGGTGTCGGTAAGGCGTTCGATCTGCGGGCCACGAGGACGCAGAACCTGGTTTGCGGTAACCGTCATGTTGCGGGTTCTCCTGCGAACCTCCGGTGCAACCCGGAGGTTCTCCATTGTGAATTACTTCGAATACAACTCGACGATCAGCGCTTCGTTGATATCCGCAGGCAGATCGGCGCGATCCGGCACGGCCTTGAAGATGCCGGCGAACTTGCCCGAATCAACCTCAACCCACGACGGACGCAGGTCGTGCTGGGCGGCAACGGTCAGGGCTTCCTGAACGCGCAGCTGCTTGGCAGCCTTTTCCGACAGCGCAACGGCATCGCCAGCCTTGACCTGGTACGAAGCCAGATTCACCGACTTGCCGTTGACCGTGACACCGCGGTGCGAGACCAGCTGACGGGCAGCCGGACGGGTCACTGCGAAGCCCATGCGGTAGACGACGTTGTCAAGACGGGTTTCCAACAGCTGCAAGAGGTTCTCGCCGGTGTTGCCCTTCTTCGTCGAGGCCTTCTTGTAGTAGTTGCGGAACTGACGCTCCAGCAGACCGTAGATACGCTTGACCTTCTGCTTTTCACGCAGCTGGGTGGCGTAGTCGGACAGCTTGCCCTTGCGGGCGGTAGCGCCGTGCTGGCCGGGCTTCTGCTCCAGCTTGCACTTGGAATCCAACGCGCGGGCCGGGCTCTTCAGAGAGAGGTCGGCGCCTTCGCGGCGGGCGAGCTTACAGGTGGGACCGATATAACGAGCCATTTCTTATCGCTCCCTTAGACGCGACGCTTCTTCGGCGGACGGCACCCGTTGTGCGGGATTGGCGTCACGTCGATGATGTTGGTGATCTTGTAGCCGACGTTGTTCAACGAACGTACGGCCGACTCACGGCCCGGACCCGGGCCCTTGATGCGGACTTCCAGCGACTTCAGGCCGTAATCCAGCGCAGCCTTGCCAGCCTTTTCGGCGGCAACCTGGGCAGCGAACGGAGTCGACTTGCGCGAACCACGGAAGCCAGCGCCACCGGAGGTGGCCCAAGACAGTGCATTGCCCTGGCGGTCGGTGATGGTCACGATGGTGTTGTTGAACGAAGCGTGGACGTGGGCGACGCCGTCAGTGACGACGCGCTTGATCTTCTTCTTGGTTTTTGCAGCAGCGGGCTTAGCCATTATTTAGGTCCCTTACTTCCTGATCGCCTTGCGCGGACCCTTGCGGGTGCGGGCGTTGGTACGGGTACGCTGGCCACGCAGCGGCAGACCGCGACGGTGACGCAGGCCGCGATAGCAGCCCAGGTCCATCAGGCGCTTGATTGCGATACCGATTTCGCGACGCAGGTCGCCTTCCACGATGTACTTGCCGACTTCGGCGCGGAGACGCTCGATTTCCGGCTCGGACAGTTCGCGGATCTTGGTGGTCGAAGCAACGTTTGCGGCTTCGCAAACCTTCTTCGAACGGGTACGGCCGATGCCGTAAATGCTTTGCAACCCGACCCAGACGTGCTTCTGGGCTGGCAGGTTGACGCCTGCAATACGCGCCATGACGCGGTTCTCCAGCTGAGTGATGGCCGAATGCGCACCAACAGGCGCGCCAATCCGGCAGGATGGATCAAAAAAGTTAATTAGCGATCTAACAAGGCCTCGGTTTGCTTTGAGGTCCGCATAACCCGAAGGTTCCACAGACCCGGCGTGGGGAGTGTGCCCACGCTCCGGCGCCGGATGTGCTTGGCAAAGTGATACCACCTCTGCCGCCCGCGCTACTCCTGCGCAGAACCACCACATCACACCCCCACCCGAGACCGCTGCGGGGGCCGCCCTTCTGTCTTGAAGACCCCAACGGGAACCGGAGGGGATCTTCTCGCTATGAAGCGGAAAGTATACCGGGTGAATCAGCCGCGCGCAAAACCGCCGCGGTTGCCGCCCTTCAGGTTGGCCTTCTTCAACAGGCTCTCGTACTGGTGAGACATCAGATGCGCCTGGATCTGCGCAATGAAGTCCATCACCACCACCACCACGATCAGCAGCGAGGTGCCACCGAAGTAGAACGAGGCGTTGAGCTGGGTGCGCATGATTTCCGGCAACAGGCAGACGATGACCAGGTAGGCCGAGCCGGCCGCCGTCAGGCGCGTCAACACACCATCGATATAGTCAGCCGTGGCCTTGCCCGGACGGATACCCGGAATCAGCGCACCCGACTTCTTCAGGTTGTCAGCGGTTTCCTGCGAGTTGAACACCAGCGCGGTATAGAAAAACGCGAAACCGGTGATCAGTGCAGCGAACACGATCATGTGCAGCGGCTCGCCCGGACCCAGCGCATTAGCCACTTTCTGCAGCCAGGTGGCCGAGCTGGCCTGGCCGGACCACATCGCCAGCGTGGCCGGGAAAGCCAGGATGCTGGAAGCGAAGATCGCCGGAATCACACCCGCCATGTTCAGCTTCAACGGCAGGAACGAGGTCTGGTTCATGTAGGCGTTACGGCCACCCTGACGGCGGGCGTAATTGACAGTGATGCGGCGCTGGCCGCGCTCGACGAACACCACGAAGTAGGTGAACGCCAGCACCACCAGCACAATCAGCAACAGCGAAATGAAGCTCATGTTGCCATCGCGGTACGCCTCGACGGTCTGGATCACCGCCGCCGGAAGGCCCGCGACGATACCGGCGAAGATGATCAGCGACACACCGTTGCCGATACCCCGCTCGGTGACCTGCTCACCCACCCACATCAGGAAGATGGTGCCGGCCGTGAGTGCGACCACAGCGGTCAGCACGAAACCCATACCCGGTGCGTACACCACCGGAGCACCGCCCGGCGACACCTGGTTCTGCAATGCCAGCGCGATACTGCCGCCCTGCACCACCGCCAGGAGCACCGCGCCGATGCGCGAATACTGCGTGATCTTGCGACGACCGGACTCACCTTCCTTTTGCATGGCCTTCAGGGCCGGGAAGATGTGGACCGCCAGCTGCATCACGATGGATGCCGAGATATACGGCATCACGTTCAACGCGAAGATGCTGAAACGGTGCAGGGCGCCGCCCGAGAACATGTTGAACATGTCCACGATTCCGCCGCCCTGCGCCTGCATCAGCGCAAGCATGGCATCGGGATTGACGCCCGGCACCGGCACATAACAGCCAATGCGATAGACGAGCAATGCCCCGAGTACGAACAGAAGACGCTGGCGAAGTTCCGTGAACTTGCCCATCCCGCCCGCGAGGTTACCGATGCCAGCTTGCGCCATGTTCCAGTTACTCCTGTACGCTGCCGCCGGCAGCTTCGATCGCAGCCTTGGCGCCGGCAGTTGCCGCAACACCCTTCAGGGTGAACGCCTTGCTCAGCTCGCCCTTCAGGACGATCTTGGCCTTCTTGGCAGTGGACGGGACCAGCTTGGCAGCACGCAGTGCCGCAAAATCGATCTCGCCAGCTTCCAGACGGTCCAGATGGTAGGACAGCACTTCAGCGGTGTCCTTGGCCGTACGGGAAACGAAGCCGATCTTCGGCAGACGACGCTGCATCGGGGTCTGACCGCCTTCGAAGCCGGCCTTGATCTTGCCCTTGCCCGAACGAGCGAACGAA
Organism: Stenotrophomonas pictorum JCM 9942; assembly: GCF_001431585.1. Classification (NCBI taxonomy): domain Bacteria; kingdom Pseudomonadati; phylum Pseudomonadota; class Gammaproteobacteria; order Lysobacterales; family Lysobacteraceae; genus Stenotrophomonas; species Stenotrophomonas pictorum. The sequence continues at coordinate 76,695 of NZ_LLXS01000012.1, forward strand.
CCCTTGTGGCCGCGGCCGCAGGTCTTGCCAAGGCCGGAGCCGATGCCGCGACCGACGCGCTTACGCTCGGTACGCGCGCCCTCAACCGGGCTCAGTTCATTAAGACGCAAAGTCATGGTCAATTACTCCTCAACCTGGACGAGGTACTGAACCTTATTGATCAGGCCGCGAACCTGCGGGCTGTCCTTCAGTTCACGCACATCATTGAGCTTGTTCAGGCCCAGGGCACGCACCGACAGGCGGTGACGCGACTGGGTTCCACGCAGGCCACGCACCAGGCGCACCTTCACGGTCTTGACGTTCTGATCAGCCATGGTTGAGATCCTCCACCTTCTTGCCGCGCTTGGCCGCAATGCGAGCCGGCGACTGCACGCCTGCCAGACCCTTCAGCGTGGCGCGAACCAGGTTGATCGGGTTGCGCGAACCCACCGCCTTGGCCAGCACGTCCTTCACGCCAACCGCCTCCAGCACAGCGCGCATCGCGCCGCCGGCAATCACGCCGGTACCTTCCGAAGCCGGCTGCATGAACACGCGAGCCGCACCGTGGCCGTCCTTGACGGTGTGCCACAGCGTGCCGTTGTTCAGATCAACGCTGATCTGGTTCTTGCGGGCCTGCTCCATCGACTTCTGGATGGCGACCGGCACTTCGCGCGCCTTGCCGTAGCCGAAACCGACCTTGCCTGCACCATCACCGACCACGGTCAGTGCGGTGAAGGTGAACTGGCGACCACCCTTGACGGTCTTGCTGACGCGATTGACCGCGACCAGCTTCTCGATCATGCCATCGTCGACTTTTTCTTCGCGGTTGCGATCGCGATCGCGACCCCGCGACTGACGTTCTTCAGCCATTTCTATTCCTTGTTGTGTGGATTATGTACGGCTCGAAGCCGCTTATAGTTGTGGGACGAAACGTTGACTCGTCGGCCGCTGCATAAGAGCGGAGACGCCCGGCACAGCCCGTACCGGCAGGCAGGCGGAAAGGGGCCAACGGCCCCTTTCCCGATCCCTTAGAACTGCAGGCCGCCTTCGCGGGCTGCATCGGCCAGGGCCTTGATGCGGCCGTGGTAGCGGTAACCGGAACGGTCGAACGCGACCTTTTCGATACCGGCAGCCTTGGCGCGCTCGGCAATCATCTTGCCGACCTTGGCAGCTGCGTCGCAGTTCTTGCCGTTCTTCAGGCCTTCCATGACTTCGGCCTGGGCGGTGTTGGCAGCCGCCAGCACCTTGGAGCCATCGGCGGTGAAGACCTGTGCATACAGGTGCTGGCCGGTGCGCAGAACCGACAGGCGCGCCACACCCAGGGTGCGGATGTGCGAGCGGGTCGACTTGGCGCGACGCAGACGTGCAATGTTCTTGTTCATGTTCTTTATCCTCGAAAGCTGAAAACCTAGGAATTAGGCCTTCTTGGCTTCCTTGCGAATGATGACTTCACCGGCGTACTTCACACCCTTGCCCTTGTAGGGCTCCGGCGGACGGTAACCGCGGATCTTGGCGGCGACTTCACCGACAACCTGCTTGTCCGAACCCTGGACCAGAATTTCGGTCTGGGTCGGGGTCGACAGGGTGATGCCTTCCGGCGCCACGAACACGACAGGATGGGAGAAGCCCAGCGACAGGTTCAGGTCCTTGCCCTGCATGGCGGCGCGGTAACCCACACCCACCAGCTCCAGCTTCTTTTCGAAGCCTTCGGACACGCCCTGGACCATGTTGGCCAGGATCGAACGGACGGTGCCGGTCAGCGCGTCGAAGGAGATGTCCTTCGGGCTCAGCGTGGCAACGCCATTGTCGAGAGTGATTTCAACGCCAGCGGCCTTGTTCAGCGACAGGACGCCCTTCGGGCCCTTCACGGTCACAACTTCCGGCTGGATGGTCAGTTCAACGCCCTTGGGCAGGTTGATCGGCTTCTTGGCTACGCGGGACATAGTGGACTCCTTCCCTTAGGCCACGAAGCACAGGACTTCGCCGCCGACGCCCAACTGGCGCGCCTGCGCATCAGTCATGATGCCCTTGGAGGTGGAAATGATGGCGACGCCCAGGCCGTTGAGGACCTTCGGCAGTTCAGACTTGCCACGGTACTGGCGCAGACCCGAACGCGAGAAGCGCTTCAGGGTCGCGATGACCGGCTTGCCTTCGAAATACTTCAGGACGATTTCAAGCTCGGCCTTGTTGTTTTCGGTGTTGGTCACGCGCAGGTCGGTGATGTAACCCTCGTCCTTCAGGACCTGGGCAATGGCCACCTTGACCTTGGACGACGGGGCTTTCACCGTCTGCTTGCCAACCGCGGCCGCATTCTTGATGCGTACCAGCAGGTCGGCGATGGGATCAGTCATGCTCATGTAGATACCTTTGAGTGCACCGATATCCGCTTTCGCGAAAATCTCGTGTTTTCCTGGGATGGGCCAGGGCCCCTACCACACCAGCCAGCCGGTTTCGGACAGGCAAGGAGCGGGATTATACGACAAAAAGCCCGACTGGCGTCGGACTTTTTGAGTCACCTTCAGGTTGCCCTGCCGATGCTCCGGCCGGACCTCGCGGCCCGGCCGGAATTTCTTACCAGCTGGCCTTGCGCAGGCCCGGCACATCGCCGCGCATGGTGGCTTCGCGCAGCTTGTTACGGCCGAGGCCGAACTTGCTGTACACGCCACGCGAACGACCGGACAGCTCGCAACGGTTGCGGTGGCGGCACGGCGACGAGTCGCGCGGCAGCTTGGACAACTTCGTCGAGGCCTCGATCTTCTCTTCGTAGGTCGCGTCCACCGAGGACACGATCTTCTTCAGAGCCGCACGCTTTTCAGCGTACTTTTCAGCCAGCTTTTTCCGCTTGATGTCGCGGTTGACCATGGAGGTCTTTGCCATTTCGGTATCCTCGACGAATCAGTTACGGAACGGGAACTTGAACGCTGCGAGCAGCGCCTTGGCTTCCGCGTCGGTCTTGGCAGTGGTGGTGATGGCGATATCCATACCACGGATCGCATCGACGGCGTCGAAGTCGATTTCCGGGAAGATGATCTGTTCCTTCACACCCATGTTGTAGTTGCCACGACCGTCGAACGAACGACCCGACACGCCGCGGAAGTCACGCACGCGCGGCAGCGAGATGTTGATCAGACGATCCAGGAACTCAAACATGGTGTCACGACGCAGCGTGACCTTGCAGCCGATCGGCCAGCCATCACGGATCTTGAACGATGCCACCGAAACACGCGACTTGGTGACGATCGGCTTCTGACCGGTGATCTTGGTCATATCCGCGACGGCGTTTTCCAGAACCTTCTTGTTGGTAGCCGCTTCGCCCACACCCATGTTCAGGGTGATCTTGACGAGCTTCGGCACTTCCATCGGGTTCTTGTAGCCGAACTGTTTGGTCAGTGCCGGCACAACTTCGTCTTTGTAAAACTTTTCGAGACGGGAATTCATTCGATCATTCCTCAGGCGTCAAGCGCCTCACCGCTGGAGCGGAACACACGCAGTTTGCGTCCATCCTCCAGCACCTTGAAGCCAACGCGCTCGCCCTTGCCCGTTGCCGGGTTCAGAACATTGACGTTGGAGATATGGATCGACGCTTCACGCTCGACCACGCCGCCAGCAACGCCTGCCTGCGGATTCGGCTTGGTGTGGCGCTTGACGATGTTCACGTTGGCGACGATCACACGATCGCCGTCGACGCGGACGACTTCGCCCTGCTTGCCCTTGTCCTTGCCGGTGTTGACGACGACCTGGTCGCCCTTCTTGATACGGTTAGCCATGATTATCTCCTGGCGCTCACAGAACTTCGGGAGCGAGCGAGACGATCTTCATGAACTTCTCAGAACGAAGTTCACGGGTCACCGGCCCGAAGATGCGGGTGCCGATCGGCTCTTGCTTGTTGTTCAGCAGGACCGCGGCATTGCCATCGAAGCGGATCAGCGAACCGTCAGCGCGACGCACACCCTTGCGGGTACGCACCACGACTGCGTCATACACTTCACCCTTCTTGACCTTACCGCGCGGAATCGCATCCTTCACGGTGACCTTGATGATGTCACCGATGTGTGCGTAACGGCGCTTCGAGCCGCCCAACACCTTGATGCACATCACTTCCTTGGCACCAGAGTTGTCAGCGACGTCGAGGTAGCTCTGCATCTGAATCATGATTCAGGCTCCTTATTTCGCTGCGCGGGTGATGATTTCCACCACACGCCAGTTCTTGGTCTTGGACAGCGGAGCAATCTCGGTCACACGCACGAAATCACCTTCATTGCAGGTGTTCTCGGCGTCGTGTGCATGCAGCTTGGTCGAGCGCTTGATGTACTTGCCGTACAGGGCGTGCTTGACCTGGCGCTCCACCAACACGGTGACCGTCTTGTCCATCTTGTTGCTGACGACACGGCCTTCGACCGTGCGCAGCGTCTTGCTTGCGTTATTTTCGCTCATAGCAGCCATCCTTACTTCGTGCTGCCGATCAGGTGCTTGACGCGAGCGATCTCGCGGCGCACCCGGCGGGTTTCGTGGGTCTTCGGCAGCTGGCCGGTGACCTGCTGCATACGGAGCGAGAACTGCTCCTTACGCAGGTCGGTCAGGTGGGCCTTGAGTTCGTCAGCCGACTTCTCGCGGAGTTGTTTGATGTCCATCAGCGCACCGTCCGGGTCACGAAAGTGGTGGTGACCGAGAGCTTGGCAGCGGCCAGGCGGAACGCCTCGCGTGCCACTTCCTCGGAAACGCCCTCGATTTCATAGATCATGCGGCCGGGCTGGATCTGCGCGACCCAGTATTCCACGCCACCCTTACCGGCACCCATTCGGACTTCGATGGGCTTCTTGGTGATGGGCTTGTCGGGGAACACGCGGATCCACATCTTGCCGCCGCGCTTGACGTAGCGGCTGATCGAGCGGCGGGCCGCTTCGATCTGACGCGCGGTCAGCTGACCGTGAGCGGTTGCCTTCAGGCCGTACTCGCCAAAGCTGACGGCATTTGCGCTCCAGCTCAGGCCGTCGTTACGGCCCTTGAACATCTTGCGGTATTTGGTTCGCTTGGGTTGCAACATTGCCGTTACCTCGCTTCACGAGCCGGGCGCGACGGACGGTCACCACGGTCGCCGCGATCGTTACGATCGTTGCGCGGGCTGTCGTCCTGCTTTTCCTGGCCAACCTGGGAGAAATCAAAGACCTCGCCCTTGTAGATCCAGACCTTGATGCCGATGATGCCGTAGGTGGTGCTGGCTTCAGCGAAACCGTAGTCGATATCCGCACGCAGGGTGTGCAACGGCACGCGGCCTTCGCGGTACCACTCCGAACGGGCGATTTCAGCGCCGTTCAAGCGGCCGCCGACGTTGACCTTGATGCCCAGGGCACCCAGACGCATCGCGTTGCCGACCGAGCGCTTCATTGCGCGGCGGAACATGATGCGACGCTCCAGCTGCTGCGCGATCGACTCGGCAACCAGCTGTGCATCCAACTCCGGCTTGCGCACTTCGGTGACGTTGATGTGCGCCGGAACGCCCATCATCTCACTCACTTCCTTGCGCAGCTTCTCGATGTCCTCACCACGCTTGCCGATCACCACGCCCGGACGGGCGGTGTGGATCGTCACGCGAGCGGTCTTTGCCGGACGCTCGATCAGGATCTTGCTGATGCCGGCCTGAGCAAGCTTCTTGCGCAGCATCTCACGGACTTTCAGGTCGGCTGCCAGGTAACCAGCAAACTCGGCCTTGTTGGCGTACCACTTGGAGTTCCAATCCTTGGAAATACCGAGGCGGATACCAATCGGATGAACTTTATGACCCATGGTCTTTTCCTTTCCGCTTACTTGCCGGCGCCCACAACCACAGTGATGTGGCTGGTGCGCTTGAGGATGCGGGTACCGCGGCCTTTCGCCCGCGCCATGAAACGCTTCAGGGTCGGACCTTCATCAACCATGATGGTCTTGACCTTCAGCTCGTCGACGTCAGCGCCCTGGTTGTTCTCGGCATTGGCAATAGCCGACTCCACCACCTTCTTGATCAGGTGGGCAGCCTTCTTGTCCGAGAACTTCAGCAGGTTGACCGCACGCTCGGCCGGCAGACCGCGCACCTGGTCAGCGACCAGACGGGCTTTCTGCGCAGAGATGCGCGCGGAGCGCAGGATTGCTTTCGCTTCCATTGTCATCTCTCCTTACTTGCCCGACTTCTTGTCGCCACCGTGACCCTTGAAGGTCCGGGTGACGGCAAATTCGCCGAGCTTGTGGCCGACCATGTTCTCGTTGACCAGCACCGGAACGTGGTTCTTGCCGTTATGAACGGCGATGGTGACGCCTACCATTTCCGGCAGGATCATCGAACGGCGCGACCAGGTTTTGATCGGCTTCTTGCTGCCCGCAGCGGCCTCCACCTTCTTGATGAGGTGGTGATCGACGAACGGGCCCTTCTTGAGTGAACGTGCCATGGTCGATTAGCCCCTACGATCGCGGACGATGAACTGCTGAGTGCGCTTGTTATGGCGCGTCTTGTAACCCTTGGTCGGAACACCCCACGGGGTGACCGGATGCGGATTACCCTGACCGGCCTTGGCCTCACCACCACCATGCGGGTGATCCACCGGGTTCATGGCAGCACCACGAACGGTCGGCTTCACGCCACGCCAGCGCTTGGCACCAGCCTTGCCCAGCTTTTCCAGGTTGTGCTCGTCATTACCGACTTCACCGATGGTGGCGCGGCATTCGACCGGCACCTTACGCATTTCACCCGAGCGCAGACGCAGGGTGGCGTAGATACCTTCACGAGCGACCAGCTGCACGGCTGCACCGGCGGCACGGGCGATCTGGGCGCCCTTGCCCGGCTTCAGCTCGATCCCGTGAATGGTGGTACCCACCGGGATGTTGCGCAGCGGCAGGGTGTTGCCGGTCTTGATCGGCGCGTGTGCACCGGAGATGACCTGGTCACCCGCCTTCAGGCCCTTGGGGGCGATGATGTAGCGACGTTCGCCGTCGACATAGCACAGCAGGGCGATATGGGCGGTGCGGTTCGGATCGTATTCGATACGTTCCACGCGCGCCGGAATACCTTCCTTGTTGCGCTTGAAGTCGATCAGACGGTAGTGCTGCTTGTGACCACCACCCACGTGACGGGTGGTGATGCGACCGTGGTGGTTACGACCACCGGACTTGCTCTGCGGCTCCAGCAACGCTGCGTGCGGTGCGCCCTTGTGCAGATCGGGCGTGACCACGCGCACGGCCGAACGACGGCCTGCGGAGGTGGGCTTGAATTTCATCAATGGCATGGGATGTACCTCAGGCCTTGGCCGTTACATCGATGGACTGGCCATCGGCCAGACGCACGTACGCCTTGCGCCAATCGCCACGGCGGCCAGCGCGATTACGGAAGGACTTGCTCTTGCCCTTGACGTTCAGCACGTTGACGGCCTCGACCTTGACGTCGAACAGCTGCTCAACCGCGGCCTTTACATCGGCTTTGGTGGCTTCGCTCGAAATCTCGAAGACATACTGGTTGGAAAGTTCCTGCAGGCGCGCGGTCTTCTCGGAGACTCGCGGAGCACGCAGCACGCTGAAGATTTTTTCGTTGCTGCTCATGCCAGCCACTCCTCGACCTTCTTGACCGCGTCAGCGGTGATGACGACCGTGTCGGCACCGACCAGAGCCACCGGATCCAGACCCTGCACGTCACGCACCTGCACGTACGGCAGATTGCGGGCCGACAGGTACAGCGACTCGGAAGCGTCTTCGGTCACGATCAGCGGGCGCTTGCCCACCGACAGACCCGCCAGCTTCTCGATGAGCGCCTTGGTCTTGACAGCATCGACGTCGAAGGATTCGACGACGGTGATGCGACCCTGACGGTTCAGCTCGGACAGGATCGCGCACATGGCGGCACGGTACTGCTTGCGATTGACCTTCTGGTCGAACGAACGCGGCTTTGCGGCAAACGTCACGCCACCGCCGACGAAGATCGGAGCCGTCAGCGCGCCATGACGCGCACCGCCGCCCTTCTGCTTCTTCGACTTCTTGGTCGTGCCGTTCACTTCCGAACGCGTTTTCTGAGCCTTGGTGCCGGCGCGAGCGGCGTTGCGGTAAGCAACGACGACCTGGTGAACCAGATCTTCGCTGAAATCGCGACCGAACACGGCGTCGGAGACCGAGACCTTGTTGTTGCTACCCGTGATAACGAGTTCCATCGTCATCTCTCCTTATGCCTTGCTAGCCGGACGCACGATCACGTCACCACCGGCTGCGCCAGGCACGGCGCCGCGAATGGCGATCAGACCACGCTCGACGTCGACCTTGACCACTTCCAGGTTCTGCGTGCTCTGCTGCACAGCACCCATGTGGCCGGACATCTTCTTGCCCGGGAAAACGCGACCCGGGGTCTGGCGCTGACCCAGCGAACCCGGCGCGCGATGCGACAGCGAGTTACCGTGGGTTGCATCGCCCATACGGAAGTTGTGGCGCTTGATGGTGCCCTGGAAGCCCTTACCCTTGGTGACACCCTGGACGTCGACCTTCTGGCCAACTTCGAAGATGTCCGCCTTGACTTCGCCACCGACGGCGAAATCGCCGATCTGTGCGTCTTCAACGCGGAATTCCCACAGGCCACGGCCCGCTTCCACCTTCGCCTTGGCGAAGTGGCCGGCTTCCGGCTTGTTGACCAGCGCAGCGCGACGGGCGCCGACGGTCACCTGCACGGCGCTGTAGCCGTCGGTTTCGACGGTCTTGATCTGCGCGATGCGGTTCGGGGTTGCTTCAATCAGGGTCACCGGGATGGACTGGCCATCTTCAGTGAAAACGCGGCTCATGCCAGCCTTGCGGCCCACGAAGCCCAACGAATATTTCTTCGTCATGGTCGTAGTCCTCAGGTCAACTTGATCTGCACGTCGACGCCGGCAGCCAGTTCGAGCTTCATCAGCGCGTCCACGGTCTTGTCGTTGGGGTCGACGATGTCAAGCACGCGCTTGTGCGTGCGGGTCTCGTACTGGTCACGCGCGTCCTTGTCGACGTGCGGGGAAACGAGGATGGTGTAACGCTCGATCTTGGTCGGCAGGGGGATCGGGCCACGCACTTGCGCGCCGGTCCGCTTTGCCGTTTCAACGATCTCGCTGGCCGAACGGTCGATCAAACGATGATCGAACGCCTTCAACCGAATCCGGATCTTTTGGTCCGCCATGACGGTGTTCCTATAGGTCTAAAGAGCGACAGGTCCGGCCCCTGAGTGTGCCGAACCCCATGAATACGACAAAAAGCGCCGAAGCACCCTCCGTCGCGCGAATCCTTTCGATACAAGGAAGGCGGCCCGGTTTCCCGGCCCGCCCCAGACACAAACAAACGCGCAACACCCCTCCAGCGATGCCGGAGCGATCCACGCGACCTGTCCTTAGTCTGGCGAACACGAGGCGCTTCCTGCACCTCTTTTCGCTGGTTGCGAAGCTGCACTGATGCGCACCTTCGCGAGTGGTCGTGCATTCTGTCAGTTATTGCCAGCCACCGCAAGTCACCCTGCAACCGCCGCACAGAGGCTTCAGCCAATAGACAGACTGCCTGTTCAGGAACACGCCTCGCGCCCCCGGAGCTGGCCCAGGCCGCGCAACGGCGGCCCGGACCGGGACCGGATCTCAGTTCTGCGCCGCGTCCGATCCACCTGCGCGCAGCAGGCCATTGAACAGCAACTTGAACGAGCCATGGGTCTGCGCGCGGAACGTGATGTCGGTACCAACAAAGGTCAGCCGTCCCGTACCGATATCCGCCTCGGCCGCCAGTACCCCGCCCTGCAGATGCTCTTGTCCCCAGGCCCAGCCGGAACGCAGCGGGGCCGGACCGGCAAAACTCAGCAGCGGCCGGATGTCCGCCCGCCCCGCCGGCAGCTCGAATACCGGTGCATTGTCCCAGCGACCATCGGAGAAATACACATCCAGCTCCGACGGCAAGCCCCAGCTCAACGGACTGGACTTGTCCACCGCGACCTGCAGCACACTGCCCGGGATGTAGTACTCACGCTGACAGAGCGCGCGCATCCCGCCCTCAGCCGCCGGCGTACGCAGATGGCTTTGCAGCGGCAACCCCAGCGCCAGCGCCAGCCCGCTGGAAGACCCGGTCGCCACCACATGTCCGCCCGACTCGAGAAACCCGCGCAGCACCGGCACCACCTTTTCCGCCGTCAGCTCGCCGAGCAGCGGATGGTACTGGTCAGGAATCGTCGCCGGATCCGGGGACGCCGGCACCCTGCCAGCCTTGCCCTCGATTGCCAGCGCCTCCGGCAACGGCAGTGCCCCACTGGGCAGGATCATCACGTCGAACCGCTCACGCAGCCGGCCCTTGAGGATCTGCTGCGGATACACCACCTGGTAGTCGAAGCCGAAATTCTCCAGCACCAGGCGCGTCCATCCGGACACCATCGAACCGCCGTAGTGATCCCACAGCGCGATGCGCGGCGCGTGCACCACTTCGCCCGCCTCCACCCGCCCCTTGGGCACCACCGCGCGAACACCCGTGCCGCGCAGCGCCCGCTCGAGCTGCGGCACAGGCACCGCAGGCAGGAAGAAGGCACCGTCCCGCCCTGGCAACCGCCGGACCTCAACCCCCTCCCTGAGCAGGCGATTGATCACCAGCACGCTGTCATTGACCCGCGCATCCAGCAAATAACCGCGCGAGGAATGCGCCACAGGCAAGTCGACGGGCGTTTGCAGCTGCCCGATCGGCAGCGCCTCGAACGGGCCGGCAAAGCCGTGCATGACCCGATCAAAACTCACCCCCATCTGGTAGGCCAGCGTCCACCCCGCCGAGTCATACGGCGCGATCGGCGGACCACCGTCATATTCGAAATCGTGGGGATGATCCTGCGGTTCGAACATGTCCCGCACGTGCGGGCGGAAGGCCTGATCGCCACGCACCACGAAGGAACCGGCCGGGTATTTTTTGCCTGCGACCGTGAACTCACGCGAGGCGCGCATCACCTCCACACCGCCCAGCTGCAAGGCATCGACGAACTTCACCGCGGTCGGGAAATCCGCCTGGTCGGCCGGGATGATATAGCCACGCGCATCACGCTGATCGGGCTGGCGCAGCAGTTGCTGCACCTGCGCCGCGGCCAACGCGCCCTTGTCCCTGCCCGCTTTTTCCACCGCCAGCTTCGCCTGCGCCAGAGCTGTCGGACTTGGCGTCCAGCTGTCGCGGCTGCCCCGCTCGATCGAGTTGCGCCCCATGCGGTAGATGTTCAACAACAGCTGTTCACGGTTGCGCGAGGCGTAATCCAGCAGCGCCCAGTTGGCCGTCAGGCTGTAATCGATGGACTGGCGGAAATGCCAGGTCTGGGCCGCCACCGGCGCAGGCAGATTGCTGTCTGGCAACTGGCGCTCCGGAATGAACGGGATCTGCATCGGCGTCGGGTTGCCGGTGATCTCGGTCAGCACGCCCATCATGTTGTGGAAGTACGGCATTGTGCGCAGGCCGCCGTTCCACCACGTCGAGTACACGCTGCCACGCTTTGAAACCGCACCCGGCTTGCCCTCCTGCAGGTAGCGCAGGTTCATCGCCGACCCCAGCGCCTCCAGCCCGACCGGAATCATCGCGTCGATGTTGTAGTTGTACGGATCGCGATAGGGCGGGATCACGATCACCGTGCCCTTGGGCGAGGTCTGGTGGTGGTTGTAGACAATCTGCGGATACCAGCGGGTGTACATCGCCCGATTCAGGTTGCGCGTTTCCTGCAACGCCGCCATGTAGAAGTCACGGTTGTTGTCGTGCCCGGCGTACTTCTGGTACAGCCGCGGCGGCTTGTCGAGCACCCGCTTCTCGGGCACCGGCTCCCGCATGTACCAGTCCGCATACAGCTCCTGCCCGTCCGGGTTGGCATGGACCAGCAGGATGATGGTGTCCTCCAGAATGCGCCGGGTTTCGGCATCGTCGCGGCTGGCCAGCTGCCAGACCGTCTCGATCAGCTGGTGGGCGCCGACCGTCTCGTTGGCATGCAGGCCGCCATCGATCCACACCACCGCCTTGCCCTGCGCCGCCAGCGCCCGCGCGGTGGCCTCGTCATCCCGTGCCCGCGCCATGCGTCCGGACAGCGCCCGATATTCCTCCAGGCGGGCGAGATTGGCCGGCGACGATGCCACCAGCATCAACTGGGATCGCCCTTCCGAAGTCTTGCCCAGCTCCTGCAGCACGAACCGGTCGGAAGCGGCCGCCACTTTGCGGAAATACGCCTCCGTCTGCGTGTAGTTGGCGAGCATGTAGTCATCGCCGATATCGAATCCAAAATGCTCGCGCGGCGAAGGCGCAGCGGCCTGCCCCATACCTGCGGCCAGCAACATCACCAATGCAAGAGCGATACGCCCGCGCCATTGTCCAAATCCGTACTTCACTTCCTCTCCCCAGGAGCAGCCTTGCACCAGATACCGGCACGGCCACCCCGCAACAGCCATATTCGGCACCGGAGTCCGCGCATGCACACAGCCCCGACACCCCTGGCCCAGTCACCGTGAATACTCCGACGACAGGCAACAAAAAGACGCACGGACGCGGTTTTTCCGCCATCCCGTCGGCCGACCGAAACCACCCGAACACCTTATTGCAGGCAAGCAAACGAAGAAGGGCAGCCCAGAGGCTGCCCTTCCCGATGACATCCCGCCTGAAGCACCTTCTTTGAAGAAGGTGCTCGAACCGGGCTATTACTTGGTGATCTTGGAG